>JBHHWX010000082.1:0-15716 GCA_046756745.1 bacterium
AGGAATCGGGACTCATCCGCGGGTATCATGCCGTGCTGGAACCGCGCAAGGCCGGCTTGGAAGTCACAGCATTTATTTTTATCACGTCGGAATCTCCCAAATTCTATCCAAAAATCATCGAACGAGCCGGTGCACACAACGAAATCCTTGAATGTCATGCCATTACCGGAGATGGCTCACACATCTTAAAAGTGTGTACAGAGAGTACGGCCAGCTTAGAAAAGCTCTTGTCGGAAATTCAGGCTTGGCCCGGAGTCCTCAATACCCGTACGGATGTCGTGCTGTCGAGTCCTAAAGAAACAACCATTTTGGAGCTGAAGTATTTGTTAACGTGAATAATTCACGAACCACGAAGAGCACGAAGAAAAACATGAGAATGTATGAATCAACCAATTCGTGAATAATGCAGACTAAAATAAATCTGCTGCCAGGTGCATTTCGTCAAAAGAGAACTTAACTTCAAGCCGCCGCTTCATTTTACCTATTCAGCTTTGAGAACGTTTTGTATTCATGAATGATTCTGTTGATTAATAACTCTGTCAGGGTTAGAGTCTTACAAGAATGTCTGTATATAGTATTCATGACAAAACATCATCGATATACAGTGTATAGCATTAACCCTGACAGAGTTTTTCAACGTCATGAATGAATAGATTTCATTTTAAAAAACAGGGTGGGAGAGCGATGCCTGATACAAAATCTCAAAAAATCAACCCGGAGTACACTGAAAACGTCGAGGACGTCATTACGGCCGAGAAACAACACATTAAGAACAAAACTGAACCGCAAATAGGGCTGGCAATTTCAGGAGGCGGCATTCGCTCAGCATCGTTTGCCCTGGGCGTCATACAGCGTTTGGTCAAAGAAAAAATTATGCCCAAAATAGATTACCTTTCGACGGTTTCGGGCGGAGGTTACATCGGTTCCGCCCTGACTTGGTTCTTACAGAAAGGGCTGCCCGGTGGAGGGGTGGCAGGCTTGGAGACAACGAACTTTCCTTTAGGTCACATCGGCGCCGGCAGTCGTACTGACAAAGGAGGAAACGAGATTCTGGACTATATCCGTCAGCATGGCAATTATCTCACTCCCGGAAGTGGATTAGGAGCCCTATCCCTATTCGGCATCGTTCTCCGCAGCATGTTCGTTTCTCTGGTGGTTTACTTGGGTTTGTTCACGGTCCTCATGGTCGTGCTGAGGTGGACACACGTTCTTGACCCACACTTTTTGGATGCCTTATTGGGTGGGCCTCTTGCGTTGAATTTGATGATTGCGATTTCATTGCTGCTCATCATGCTTATCTTAGTGGGTAATTTGGCGTTCTCTCTGGGAACACGTCTTGCATCCGGAAACATTGTGACACAGTATAAACGTCTTATCGCCAACCAAAAACGCCTTGGGCTGGTTTGGACCCTGATTTTCGCCACGCTCCTCACCGGCTCTTTACCTTATGTATCCGCTTTACTCGGCAGCTTGATAAACCAAGCTCTGGCTGCCGGGGCCTCAACTATCCTTGGCTCGATGTGCGGATTCTTGCAGCAACGCACATCTCAAAATCCCAAAACCTCGCAAAACGGCAAGTTGTCCGGCGCCATCGTAGTCATCGGAGCGTTGGCGTTGGTGTACGGACTTTTGCTCGGAGCCTTTGTGCTCGCACATTTTTTTACAAACATTTTATGGTTTTTTGCTCTTCTTGTGATAACCGGAACCTTAGGTTGGATGGTCAACCTTAACTATGCCGGTTTCCACCGCATGTACCGCGACCGGCTGATGGAAACGTTTATGCCCAATGCCGAAAACATCATCAAAAATGAATGGGGGCCGGCAACCCACGCTGATGTCGCATTGCTCGAAGGGATGTGTCAGGGCAGCAACAAGCGTCCATACCATATCATCAATACCAACGTCGTGCTGGTGGATTCCCCCACTTCGAAATTTCACGGACGCGGAGGGGACAGTTTCGTGCTTTCGCCGCTTTACTGCGGCAGCGACGCCACGGGATGGCGGTTAACCCGGACCTTTATGAAACGCAAACATCGCTGCCGTGGAATGACGCTTCCGACTGCGATGGCGATTTCCGGTGCGGCGGTTAATCCGTCAACAGGCTCGGCCGGTAAAGGACTCACCCGCAACCGGCTGGTCTCAATGTTAATGGGTCTACTCAATCTCCGGCTGGGTTATTGGGCGCCCAATCCCAACCGGGAGAAAACCTGGCCTTCCCCGCCGAATTTCATTGTTCCGGGTTTTACCGGAGATGTTTTGGGCCTCGGGTTAAAAGAGAGCTCGCGAGCTATCGAACTTACCGATGGCGGACATTTTGAAAATTTAGCCGTTTACGAACTCATCCGGCGCAAATTGGCGCTCATCATTCTTTCCGATGGCGGAGCGGATCCGGAATTTAATTTCGGCGACTTAGCCAATGTTGTGGAGCGGGTGCGGGTGGATTTTGGCGCACAAATTCGATTTCGTGAAAAGTATGGACTCGACAACCTTTTACCCGGTTCGGAGGAGGGGCGGCTGGCCGATAAATACAAGCTGGCAAGACGGGGATTTGCCGTAGCAGATATCGAGTATCAGGATGGGAAAAAGGGCATCCTCCTTTATCTCAAAACCACGCTCTCTAAGAGGCTGCCTGCCGATATTTACGGCTATAAAAGCGCCAATCCCGACTTCCCTGACCAGACGACAGCCGATCAGTTTTTCGATGAGGAACAGTTCGAGGCTTACCGCGAGCTGGGTTATCAACTGGCGAAACAGATGCTTAAAAACGAAGACATCGAAAATGTATTGGCCCCTTTTTAAAAAACAGCAGGTTGTTGCCTATCACTTTAAAATTTATTTTTGCAGCGCGACCTTTCTCAGGAAGCGCTGCTTTCCAACCTCTAACTGAATAAAATACATTCCGGAGCTGACACCGTTATTGTGATTGTCGGTTCCGTTCCAACGGACAGACTTGAAACCGGCAGTTTGAAATTCATGCACCAGAGAACGAACTTCCTGGCCCCGGATGTTGTAAATTTTCAGTTGAACGTCGGCCGCATAAGGAAGGGCATACTCGATCTCTGTATCCATATTAAATGGATTCGGATAGTTGGGCAAGAGCTGAATTTCTTGCGGTAAAAACGCAGAATGTGTTTCATTTAAAGGTTCTTCTGTCTGCGGGTCTGTTTCGGTATATTTTGCCGCAGAAACGGCAACGGTGGTTTCGATCAGCAATTCCGGGGCGACAAGCCCTTCTTTCGAACTATACTTTGCGACATTGGAAGAACTGTTGATAATGGCAAAGCTGTAAGTGCCATTTCTGCTCATCGCAGCCGTGACGTCAAACTCGACTGTTTCATTCAGGGATACAGACCCGACGGAGCTGAGCGCGGTTCCGCTGATAGAGGGGGCATTATTCGCATTAATATCCAATTCAGTCCAGGGTGTATTTGTATTATCATAATTATTCGAAATAGAAAATATCGAGCCGCCATCGCTGCTGGCGTCCACTACATTTAAACGAATTTTCGCGCTCACAATACTTCCCCCGATTCCGGAAACCGTAAATTTGAGAAAGACGTTGACCGGGCCGGATCTCGGTTTGCGAACACGCAGCTCAGCGAACGTGCCATAGTTTTTACTCGCCTTCCTTTGGCGCGTAAACGAATCATCCGTTGGTAAGAATGTGAACAACGCCGGCGCCACAGTTACCGTAAAATCATCGTTGCTTGTGGAGAGACCGATGTTATTCGTCACAGAGATGGGGCCTGATGCAGCGTTTGCGGGTACAACCGCACGGATTTGTGTATCCGAATCTACGATAAATGTCGCTGCGCTCGCTCCGTTAAAAGAGACGTCACTCGAGCCGCTGAAACTCGATCCCAAAATCGTGACTTCGGTTCCCACCGGGCCGTTTGTGGGAGCAAACGACGATAAAGCCGGGGCGGTGAGCACGGTAAAATCGGTTGCGCTCGTCCCAGCTCCGGAATTGCCGACAACCGTGATCTTCCCGGTCACAGCGCCGCCTGGCGTCACCGCTCGCAGTTGATTTTCCGAATCGACCGTAAAGGTCGCTGTAACACCATTGAACCTGACCGACGTGATTTCGTTGAAATTATTTCCCAAAACAGTAACCTCGGCGCCCACCGGGCCGCTGGCAGGATTAAAACTTGTAATCGACGGACTGTTAGCTGAAGAGGCGATATCGATAACCAATTCCGGCGCCAAAACCCCCTCTTTGGAGCTGTACTTCGCAGCATCGTTGTTATTATTTATGATCGCAAAACTGTAAAGTCCGTCCGTCTGAATCGCAGCGGAGACATCAAATTCCACGATATCATCTAATACAACAGGGCCGAGGACGCTGAGCGGAGCGCCGGAAAACGCTGGAGCATTTCCCCATAACAAGCCGGTTTCAACCCAAGGCGTACTCGAGTTTTTATAATTGTTATCTGCAGAGTAAATAGCCCCGCCGTCTATGCTTCCATTAATCACCTTGAGGCGGATAACGGCCCCTTGCACTGCTCCGCTTAAACCGATAACGTCGAATTTCAAAAATGTCCGAATGGAGTCTAAATGAGGCTGCCGCACTCTAAGCTCGATATTTGTCCCGTAATTTTTATTCGGATTGATTGTTTTTACAAAAGAATCGTGAATCGGCAAGAAAGAAAGGCTCGAAGGAATCGTGACCGTAAAAGTCGAGAAGCTCGTACCGGTGCCGGCGTCATTATGAACGCTGATCGGACCTGTGCTCGCTCCTGACGGAACATTCGCTCGAATTTGAGTATCGGAATCCACGGTAAATTGAGCTGCGGAAACGCCGTTAAAAGCGACCGAAGCAGCCCCGGTAAAATGATTGCCGGTGAGGGTCACTTCGCTGCCAACCGGGCCGGCTGATGGCGAAAACACAGTGACAACAGGCAACAGCACAATTGTGAAATCCGAGGCGCTTGTTGCGGCGCCTCCGGCCGATGTCACGCTTATTTTACCGGTGGTCGCCCCACTTGGAACGGTGGCTCTGATTTGAGTATCGGAATCCACGGTAAATTGAGCTGCGGAAACGCCGTTAAAAGCGACCGAAGTAGCCCCGGTAAAATGATTGCCGGTGAGGGTCACGTCGGTGCCTATCGGGCCGGCTGATGGCGAAAACGCAGTGACAACAGGCAACAGTACAATGGTGAAATCCGAGGCGCTTGTTGCAGCGCCTCCGGCCGATGTCACGCTTATTTTGCCAGTGGTCGCCCCGTTGGGAACAGTGGCCGTGATCTGTGTATTGGAATCGACGGTAAATTGAGCTGCGGCCACACCGTTAAAAGCGACCGCTGTCGCGCCGTTAAAATGATTACCGGCGACGGTCACGTCGCTTCCGACCGGGCCGGCCGGCGGCGAAAAAGATGTGATTACCGGGGTTGGTGTTATGATGAAGTCCGACGCACTTAATCCGGCGCCGTTGCCGGATGTCACGGATATCTTACCCGTCGTCGCCCCGCTTGGAACGGTGGCCTTGATGACAGTATCGGAATCTACGGTAAATTGGGCTGCAGAAACACCGTTAAAAGCGACCGATACAGTCCCGGTAAAATTATTTCCGAGAAGGGTGACTTCGGTGCCGCTTGTCCCACTCGAAGGCGTGAAAGAGCTGATACCGGGTGCGGTCGTCACGGTAAAAACACTCGAGCTTGTTGCTGAACCCGCGTTATTTATCAACACAATGACGCCGTTAGTCGCGCCTGTGGGTACTTGAGCATGTATTTCAGACGAAGAAAATATCGTGAAATTCGTGGAAAGTTTTTCGTTAAAAGTGATGCCGGCCACTTCCGAAAAGTTGCTGCCGACAATTGTCACCGTCGTTCCCACAGGTCCGCTTGTGGGCGTAAAAGCGGTGATCTGAGGTGGACTGATGATACTAAAATCTTGGCTGCTGCTGCCGGTCCCATCGCTATTGAGAATATTGATTTTACCTGTCGTCGCTCCCTGAGGAACCGTGGCTCTTAGTTGGGAATTCGAATCCACTGTAAAGCTGCTGGCGGCAAGTCCGTTAAAGAGAACACCCGTAGTCCCGTTAAAATTATTTCCGATAACCGTGACTTCGGTGCCGACCCCGCCGCTCACAGGCGAAAAAGAGCTGATCGATGGCACGGAAGGCGCTCCCCCGGTTGGCTGAACAGCTAACTCCGGAGCAACCGGGCCTTCTTTAGAACTGTACTTCACAACATCCGAGGATTGATTTTTAAGGATAAAGCTGTAATCGCCATCTCCGGTGATGAGCGAGGTTACGTCCAGCTCAATGACCTGATTTAACGCGACAGGGCCGACCGTGGCGATCGGACTTCCCGATAACGCCGGCGCATTATTCCAGGTGAGATTATCTTCACTCCAGGGAGTGGATGAATTTGGCAGAGAATTGGATGCCTGATACAACGTTCCTCCCTCCGAGCCCGGGTCGATAACATACAATTTTAGAATTGCGCTAAGAGGCGGTCCACCGATACCGGACACACTAAATTTGAGATAGGTATAGTACTTCGCCGAAGAGGTTTCTCTAACGCGCAACTCTGTCGAACCGCCATAATTTTTAGATGCAACGTTCGAACGAACAAAAGAATCGTGAACCGGCTGTAAAATCAGTGTGCTTGGAGGCGCTGAAACGGTAAAATTCGACGCGCTTGCCGTCGTGCCAGCGGCGTTGGTGACGCTGACCGGCCCGGTGATCGACCCTGCAGGAACCGTGGCCGTAATCTGAGTATCTGAGTCAACCGAAAAAGTTGTCGCTGACGTTCCGCTGAAAGAGACATTTGTCGCTCCGCTAAATCCGGCGCCTGTTATCGTCACAATCGTGCCAATCGGACCGTTCACTGGCGCGAAAGACGTTATGCTCGGCAATGTGAGAAGGGTAAAAATCTGTGAGCTGGTCCCGGTCCCGTTTGCGTTACTGATGGCAATCGGGCCTGAACTGCCTCCGGCAGGAACATTGGCTCGAATTTGCGTATCCGAGTCAACGGCAAAACCTGCCGGTTCGCCATTAAAAGACACGCTTGTCGCGTCTGTGAAGTCGCTTCCTTGAATGGTCACTTCCGTTCCGGTGACGCCACTTGCAGGACTAAACGAGGAAATAAAAGGGACCGGATGCGCGCCGTCAAAAGTCAGTACATCCAGCTCCGGCGCAACGGCGCCCTCTTTTGAGCTATAAACAACGATGTCAGACGAAGTTGTTTTCACTGCAAAACTGTAGGTTCCATTATCCGTGACAGCGCTCGTCACGTCAAATTCCACCGTCTGATTCAACGAAACAGAACCGAGCGTACTCAACGGATTCCCGGAAAGCGCTGGCGCGTTCTTCCAGGTGAGCCCGTTTTCCGTCCAAGCGCTGGCGGAATTATTGTAGTTGTTGGAAACTAAATAAACCGAACCGCCCTCTGCGCTAGCATCTAAGACAGTCAGCCGCAGTTTTGCGCTTTGTATTGTTCCGGTTATCCCGGAAACTTGAAATTTCAGAAAAGTGATTCTTTGGGAAGTGGTGGTTCTAATTTTTAGTTTGACGCTGGCACCGTTATTTTCATTCACACGCGTGGAACGCACATAAGAATCATGGATTGGGTTAAACGCAAAAGTACTGCCTCCACTAGCGGCGGTTACAGTAAAATCGGTAGCGCTCAAACCCGTTCCCTCCGCATTTGTGATTTGGATCTTGCCGGTTGCTGCGGCGTTAGGAACCATAACTCTAATCTGACCATCAGAGTCAATGGTAAAAGAAGAGGCGGCTACGCTGCCAAATCGTATCTCTGTCGAACTCATAAAATTGCTGCCTACGAGAGTGACTTCTGTTCCAACCGGACCGCTAATCGGAATAAAAGCCGTGATAATTGGAATTTGTGGCGCCTTGCCAGAGGCGTCGACAGTGATCGTTTGATTGGCGAGCACATTTGTTTGCGTGATGGTTGTGCCATCGAGAAAAGTTACGACAACGTCGACAGCGGAATAGCTACCGAGTCCGAAATGAACAACCTGATCGTTTTGCCCTAAATAACCGTTACAACTACGCGATTCACGCAAACCCAGTTGTTGGCCTCCGGCCTCGCCGGCTGGGTAAATGCGCGTTTTGGCGCCGAACGCTCCGGCTTGGCCCTGTGGAGAGATCAGTTTGATTTTGAGCCAATTCCCCGAGTTGTAATTGTTCCGGACCAGCCAGTTACGCGAACGTTTGACTCCAAACGCAATATCCAGATCGCCGTCGTTATCGATATCGGCAAAACTGACGGCGCGGGGATCGTTTATGCCGGTTACCGGGATCGGCGGTCCCGGTGTGAAGGCTCCGCTGCCATCGTTGAGATAACTCACGTCGTCCCCGGAAAAAACCAAATCCAGATCGCCGTCGTTATCCAAGTCGGCAAAGGCGCCCATATACCCGTCTGTTTCGGAAAAACTCTGTGCAAAGGTAAATGTTCCGTCACCGTTGTTGAGATAAAGAAAGCCGCTGTTGGCGGGTACCAGCAGGAGATCCAGATCGCCGTCGTTGTCCACGTCGCCGGCAGTGGTGCCGTCGCCGGCTTGATGTGAGATGCCAAGACTCGAAGGGGGAAGCAGGGTAAAATGTCCTGCACCGTCATTGTTCAAAATATTGACATCTCCGGTACGGTTCGAAGCGATAATATCGATATCGCCGTCGCCATCATAATCCGTATCTGTCGCTCCCTGCCCTGCGGGAGCGGTATATAGATCGCCGCTGTTGATGGCTGTAAATGTCATATTGCCATCATTTCGGTAGACTTCGTTGCGTTCATCCGGAGGATCCGCAGATCCCTGATAATTAGAAACAGCAAAAAGATCCAAGTCTCCATCACGATCCATATCGAATGCAACCACTCCGCGGGTTGGCCACTCGCGCTCAGGAATTCCGGTCGAGGCCGTCACATCGACGAAAAAACCGCTGCCATTATTTTGCAATATATTGTTGTGGCTGGAAATACCTGTGGCGCCAAACGTCGTGCCGTTAAAGAGATCGAAATCGCCATCGTTGTCCAAATCGCCAAACGTACTGCCGTGGGAGCCGCCGTCAAAATCGGCAACCCCTCGCAGCGTCGCCTCATTCACGAATAAATTGTTGCCGGTATTTCGGAAGAAGAGGTCTTGCATGGGATCCTTGAACAGCATTGTGATGTACAAGTCTGGCCGTCCGTCGTTATCGACGTCACTAAAAAGCACAGCGTGACCGCCGGTTTTTACGGGGCCTGCCGTGCCGGCGGCGACCGTAATATCAGTAAAAGATAGCGGCAAGCTGCTGACCGTGAACATATCATCGGACTTATCTGTGATGCCGCTATCCTGAGCATCGGAAATGCGCACCAATCCCTGGTCGGTTTTTTCTGTCGGGACAGACCAATTGTATCTGCCGTCATTATTCGTGTTGTTTGCCAGAGTCAACCAACTGCCACCGCCATCGGGAGAGTATTCGATACTGACGTCGGTAATATTGCCGGTTGAATCCCACTCGATTCGATGCGCTGTGCTGGCATACAGGATTTCGCCGCCATTGGGTAAATTGACCGTAATCGATTTCGCCGGTTCAGCAATGTCAAAAACATTATCAGAAACATCCGATGTTGTTCCGGAAAAGTCAGAAATCCGAATGAACGCTTGTACCGTTGACAGCGCCGGCACATCCCAAAGATAACGGCCGTCGTTATTGGTCCTATCAATGACCGTCGTCCAGCTACTGCCGGCATCGGTCGAATACTCGATTGTGACGGCGCGCAGATTACCAGAGGAATTCCACTCAACCGCAAACGACTTTCCTCCGAAGAGTGTCTCGCCGCCATTAGGAGAAATCACCGTAATCGACTTCGCTGGAGCGGCTTGCCCCTTGACTTCATACCAGGCCAAATCTTTGTCGCCTCGAATAGCGGCGACGACATCGCCGTCGCCATCATTATCCAAATCGGCGATGTAAACGCCACGAACAGTATTGACGTTATCGACCACAATTCCCTTTCCGAAACGACCGCCGCCTTGATTAAGCCAAACCATCACGTTGTTGGCGTCGAAACCGGCGGCCGCAATATCATTTTTACCATCGCCATCGACGTCCCCAGCCACAACTGACCAGCATTCACCATACCCTGATTCGATAATGCTCGAGGAAAAGCCACCTTTCCCGCCGTTTTTAAAGAGCACGATATTGCCGTTATCCCGCTGCGTTCTGAGAACATCCTGGTCCCCGTCGCCATCCATATCGGCTGCAAAAACACACCACCCGCCTTTGGTGTTGATGGTCTTTCGTGTAAAATTTCCGTTCCCTTCGTTGCGATACCAACGTGTGCCTGCGATTCCGGTCGCGATGCCGTCCACACGACCGTCCCGATCCAGATCCGCAGCGTAAACGGAATGAGCATTACGTAAACTGCTATCCAGTGTTTTTTGCGTAAAATTACCGCCGCCTTTGTTTTGCCACCAGTAAATCTTACCGTCTCCCCAGGCGGCTCCGATAATATCCAGATCACCGTCGTCATCGAGATCAGCAGCATGAATCGATTCCGGGCCGAGCGCATTTCCCAGCACGCGCTTGACAAAGCCACCTTTGTTTTCAAACCAGGCGAATTGATCCACACCGCTCGACCCCCCCATGGCGTCCATATCCCCATCGCCATCGAGATCCGCTGCAAACGCCGCCCAGGTTCCTCTATACGAACCGACGGAATTCTTCGAAAAACTGCCGTTGTTGTTTCGCCACCAATCGACGCCGCTTTTTGTGGAAGCGGTTACCAAATCCACATCTCGGTCTCTGTCCATATCCACGGCATAAACCCAGTAGGCCCCACCGAAATTAGCATCGATGGTGTGGCGTTGAAATTGAATTTGTGAGTAAACGTTTTCTGTGAGAAGGAGTGAAATCGAACTCAGCAGTAGAAAGCAATACCCAACCAACCGTCGTATCATGTGTCTCCTCATGCTTAGCCAAAGATGCGAATAGTCCGGAGCGTTCGATATCGGTGATTGCTTTTCGTCCCTGAATGCAGATAAAATACCGATTCCCCCGATAGAGCGACATCAATTCAAAATAAAACTCTTTCAAAAAACATTCCGTTGGAGCTCCCTTAAATGAAAATCATCAATCAGTTTGCTCCAATCCAAAATGATGATATTATATATACACTCAAACCGCGACCGATGCAGTCATAAAAATAAAAAAAATGTGGTTTTACGAAGATAATTCCCGTTTCTGTTTTTGTAATAGTATACGGAAAAAGAGAGGCGTTGCAGGAGTGAAAACCGAAGTTGGAGCCTTTGGACTCAAAAAGGAACGAGTGATCGACCGAAAACTCGAAAAATGTGCGATTTTAAATCCTCTTCGCGAAGGCGTCCCGCCGAGCTAAGCGGGAATTCACTCTCGGACAGGAGCCTTCGGGAAAGTGAGAATAGTTTTCGGTCAAGCGCTCATTCAACAATAGAACAATTCTATTTGATAAAAAGCATTTTTTTCACTTCGGTGAATGATCCGGCTTTAATCCTGTAGATATATAACCCGCTCGTCACCGGTTTCCCGGAATCGTTAAGGCCGTCCCATTCTACTGTGTGGAAACCAACAGGTTGGTCCTCGTTCACCAACGTGCGAACTTTTTGACCCAGCATATTGTAAATATCGAGCTTGACATTTTGATGAGCGTGAAGCGCCGGAAGCGCATAACGGATCACTGTCGAGGGATTAAACGGGTTCGGGTAGTTCTGACTGAGCCCATAATCTCTCGGTAACTCAGGGTCGAGATCATCAATGCTCGTGACAACGGCGGATGCCTCAATCGAGGGCGCGCTTTCGCCTTGATCATAAACAGCCGTCACCTGGTAAAAAAACGTTTTGGCGTCTAAAAGCGAATCGATAAAAGTAAAAGCTCCGGACGTCCTGATTTGGTTTTTAGCCGCAACAGTTGTATTGACCACAGTGCCAACGAGTGCGCCGTTGTTTCTTGCTCCCTCTGTTTCAGAGCGGTAAACATTGAATGATTGTAGAATTGGGGCTGTTGGGGCGGAATCATTCGTGAGGGTCAAGGTGTAAGGCGAGGTATTTTTCCCCGGATCCTGGTCAAAAATGGTCACACCGAGTAAATAGGTGCCGGGAGCCAGCTCCGGTTGATCGACTTTCTCATCAGCCGTTCCGGAATTCCCGGACGCATCGATAATGGTCGTCGCAGACTGATTGATCAAGTACAGATCCAGATCGGCTTCAAGTCCGGTTAAGGTGATTACCAATCCTTTTGATTCCGTCGTTATCCGGTACATATCTTCTAAGTCGTCAGAGGTGCCGTCATTGAAATTAATGACGAGACCGCCAACATCGCTTACCTCAGCGTTGCCAGTGACGACAACCGGAAAAGACCCGCTCAGATCTTGTGCTGCACTCGATCCATTGTTGGGCTCTGCCTCTTCCAAGGTTCTGGGACCGCCGCTGGCAACCGGTGCATTCCAGTTCAGTCTCACTTGATCTTTAAAACCTGCGGCGACGAGATCCGTTGGGGGGCCCAAATTCGCCGTACCAAAAGAAATGTTGAGCTCATAAAACAGATCAGCTCCGCCAATGTCCATGATGTCTGCTACTGCGAGAAAGTACGTTCCCGCAGTTGTTAACCGAAGCTGAAGAGACCTTCCCTCTTCTATAGCGAGAACAGTTGTGCCATCCGTATCAAATAAAGTCAGAACGGGATCGATTGAAGACCCTCCAACCATGAGTTGTGCGGTCAAAAACTCTTCACCCGGAATTGTAAAACGATAGAAATCGATATCTGCCGGTAAATCCAGAGCGGCTGCGATTGATTGACTGGTATCGATTTGGATCGCCTGCGCCGTACTGTTATTGGGTTCAAAAAGAGGTGAAAACGTATCGAGGCGGAGCTCATAAAAGAAATCGACTCCTCCCACAGGGGTATTATTAAACGCATTATCAAAGCTATCCATGATTAAGAAGTAATCGCCAATCGCAGGCAAGACCGCTTGTAACAGGGGGTCTTGAGCGACGCCGCTCACCCGGTCATCATGCAAAGCCACTGTATCGCCGGCTGCATTCACCAACATCAGAAACCCATCCAACTCTGAGCCAATTGCTGTTGCGTAAACCCCTGCTTGGATGGTATCACCCGCGCTCCCTGTAAAGGAATAGGTATCCAATTCACCAAAGGGATCGATGTAGGCTTTCTTTGTTTCACCAAAGTTGATCGGTGTGGCATCCTGAGCTACATCATTAGGCTCAAATTCGTCCGGCTTTTGATTTTCAGGGATAACAATGTTCATCTTCCAATTAATGGCATCGACCTCGCCCATACCGGCGGTTGATATTGTCTCGGCAAAATTCACCCCATCGGTAGAATAGAGATTGCCTTTGAAATAATCTTGAAATCCACTCTCAAACTGGGCGTCCCCTCCGATTCCCGCCCCTCCGCCAGCGCCTTGACCGGTGAGCGTTTCCCCAGGCGGAAACTGGACGACGACAAACAAATCCTCGAATCCCCTATGCGCAAGATTGAGAACCCGCACGAGAAAAGAATTATCTTGCCCCCTGACATTATTTCTTTCCGATAGCGGATTGAGCAGGTCCGGCTGGTCTGCCTCATTGGGTGTCGTCAAAATCATGCGCGGCCAAACGGTCGAGTTATCGTTATTGAAAAAATTAAACCGAATCACAGTAAAAGGGGTATCGAGACTGGCCGGAATGGAAAATCGAACAGCGGCATAATCGTTCGGCCCGTTTGGCGTGCTGCCTGACGATATCAGCGATTGCACGCTCGCAACCGCCTCTGCCGGTTCGCGAAAATTATTTAACTCGAATGTGACCGGTTGTTTATTGATGAGAAAGTCAATATCGGAGACGGTACTGTTTGGCGTAACCAGCACAAAATCAAGAGGAGCATCCGTCTCGTCTCCTGTCTCATTCGTATCGTTCCAAAATTCTTCAGGCCCCGGAATAATAGCCGGCGGATCAATAGGTCCAACACGCGAGCCAGCATCAAATTGGGAATTGATTCTCACCATTTCCACGGTATAGGAAGCTCCGGGAGTCAAACCGTTGACTTGATAAAACCCGTCAAAAGCCGGCCCGTTGGTCGTGCCGCTCCTAATTGAGAAAAAAAGCGCCCCTGAAACATTGGACGCCACATCAAAAAACGGATCGGCAGAGTTGCGCACAATAATATTGGCGCCGTTGAAAGGACTCACTCCGTTACTTTCAAACACGTTGCCTTCAATCGTTCCAAAGTTTCCCGGGAATCCCCCTGCCGGATACAAAGTTGAAATAGTGCGAATGTCATCACTGATGGGAACGATAGGCTGCCCGGACAAAACAAATGGAAACATCAAACTCACCGATGCCCTTGTCGGCTCCCCATATTGCGAAAATCCAGGATCGTTGGTATCTCCGATAAAAAAATGACCGTTGACTTGGGTGTGATCTAAATTCAACATATGACCAAATTCATGGGCCACCACACCTGCGAAATCGACAGCATCATCAGGTGTGCTTATCGAGGATCCATTAAAAACCGCAATCCCCTCTATGATATAAAAGGGACTTATGGTCCGAATGATATCCGGACTTGCAAAGCCAAGCGTACCCGAATCAAAACCCAAATCCTCAAACAAGGAACCGTCAGCATCAAAAATGATTGGGCTTATTCCATCACTTTCGCCGCCAAGCGCGTTAAAGTCCTCTACCGTGACAACATCGCTGGCAAGCAATCCTGCATTCGTAAAAGAAAGACTGCTGGTGGGTATGTGACTGTTATCCCACTGCTTGATATTGTCATCGATTAATTTGACAGCCTGCGAAGTGCCGAGGATACCCAGACTGCCGCGATCAGGATTGTATTTTACAGGTTGCGACGGATCCCATTTATAGACAATTCCATCTCGTGCGATAAATAAAAATCCCCCTGCGTAAAGAAGACGAAGTGAAGGAACGAGCGCCGAGATCGCCAGGACACTGACGATGATACTCCGTTTATATGTTCTCATTTGATTTTCCATATTTAGAAGTTGATGTCTTAATCGACTTTTTGGATCATTTTTTTGACGATTGAGCTGAAGTCGTCAAGATCGAACGGTCCGGATTTAAAAGTCCCGAGGTTCTTCTCATGACGAGTTAAGCCTATTTGATCCATCTCCGTTGAGCTGATATCTTTAAAAAGACCGCGATTCAACAAGCCATTGGCGATCATGCGTGCGCCGTACTCATCTTCTTGAATTAAAAAAGCCCCCTGATGCAGCCCAACCGGACTCGTCAGCCCCAGCCGGCTGTCGCCGATGAGAAAGAGCATGTATTCCTGATCTTGCCGGTAAATCGGCATCGCGCTGACCCTCTGAAACACCGCAGTGGTCTCGTCAATAGGTTTCGGAGTGATCATGCCGAATTGTCGGAATGTGATCGTCTCAGCGACGTCGCCTTTAAAGCGTTCTGACACTTCGAAGGTATATTCGGTGTAATAGAGTTTACCATTCTTTTGTTCCAAAGCGCCCTCGCGAATGGAAACACAGGTGCCCATAAAAATTCTTTTGGATAACGTCACAAGTCCTTTCAGATTTCTGTGCAACAATTTTGTCGCATGTCCGGTATCAGCCAAAACCAAAAGGGACACGAGAGAAAGGAGGAGAGACGTTTTAAATAGCATCTTTTTCATTGTATGCTCCGGTTAAGATTAAATTCATATCTGAACGAAAACGGCCCTTGCCTGTCATTCCTGCATGCTTTTAGCAGGAATCTC
>JBHHWX010000083.1:0-15670 GCA_046756745.1 bacterium
TAAAGCTTCTTTACACTCTATGCCGGCCATGCCGGAAATCCCAAATCCCAAAAATCAAAAATCAAAAACCAAAAACCAAAAATTAAAAAATCAAAAACCAAAAAATCAAAAAATCAAATCCCAAAGTGAAAAATGAAAAAGTCAAAGGCGAGATGGTGGATCGAAAATTGAAGATTAGAGTAGCAATAAGTCTTGGCATGCAACGATCCATCAATCCAATACTCCAACAATCCATTCATTCGCCGGAGAAACTTCTGATTTTTCGAAAAAGTTTAGTCGTCAACGGTAAGGGTGGGACTGTGCTGAAATAAGCGGGAGTGGGTGTGGTTAACCTCTGAGCATCTCCGAAAGCGTGGCCGCGTTTTTGGGAGCATAGCCCTGAAAGTCGTTATTGAAAAAGATATAGACGGTTTTTGCACCCAGCCGGGCTGTTTTTTGAGCAAATTCGGCGATCTCGCGCAGCTCGTGCGCCGAATAATTATAGGCGTACATGCTCTTGCGGCCGTGCAACCGAATGTAGGCCGTCTTGGAAGGCAGCCAATGCACCAGGTCGCTGTCGGGGGAATCGGCAGCACAAAAAATCGCACCGGTTTCCTTAAGCAGCGCATGGATTTCATCGGTGAGCCAGCGCGGGTGCCGGAGCTCAACTGCGATTCGAGAAGGCTCCTCAAAGGCGAGTAGAGCAGTTCTCAGTCGCTCCGGATCGTAGGGCATGTTGGGGGCTAATTGCAGGAGAATCACTCCGAATTTTCCGGCGAGCAGTTGTGCGGACTGCCAAAACTGTTGGATGGGCTGTTCCACCTCTTGCAGGTACTTGCGATGGGTGATCACTCTCGGCGCTTTTAGAACATACCGGAAACCTTCCGGCGCCCGCTCCCGCCAGTTGCGAAAAGTGTCGTCTTTAAAAAACCGGTAAAACGTCGCATTGACTTCAACTGTTGAAAATTGCTGGGCGTAGTATTCAAACCACCTGTTTTTCGGCTGATCCTCCGGGTAAAAAATTCCGCGCCAGTGTGGATAACTCCAGCCCGAGGTTCCGATAAAAAATTGTGTGTTGTCTGAATTCACAGCGTTCCCGCCTTTAATGGGTGTTAATGTGCCAACCCTCTCAACAAATAGCCGATGAAATAGGCGACAACAGCGGTGGCCCCGCCGACCAGCAGCATTTCTAAACCGGAGGTCCACCAACGCTTGCCGGTCACAAAAACCCGCAGGGAGCCCACCGCGAAGATGGTTGCAAAAGTCAAAACGACAGCCACCGGATAGGCGAAATCGGCGAAAAATGGGATACTGTAGGACAGGACGTAGGAGAGCAGCGGCACAAATCCCGCCACGACAAAGGAAACGAATGTGACGGCCCCGGCTTTGACTGGCGACGTCCGTTCGGGGATGATGTGCAGCTCTTCCAAGAGCATGGTGTCGACCCATTGTTTTTTATCCTGGGTTATCACATCCACAGCTTTTTCCAAAAGCTCACCGGTAAAACCTTTGCGCCGGTAAATTTGCCGCACCTCTTCCTTTTCTTCTTCCGGAAGATTCTCCACCTCCCATTCTTCTCGATGCCGTTCCCGGTCTTTGTATTCAACCTCGGATTTTGTCCCCAGATAATTACCGACAGCCATGGAGAGTCCGTCTGCAAAAAGATTGGCAAAGCCTAAAATTAACACGATGCCCGAAGAAAGCGAAGCGCCGGCAACGCCTGAAACCACCGCGAAAGTGGTGACAATGCCGTCGATGGCGCCGTAAACGGTATCTCCGATATACTGCCCCTTTTCGCTATCGTGGATACTGGGCTCTGCCAGCGACTGACGAATGGCCTGTTTCGAATGGGCTTTTTTTGATGCTTCTAAATCCAGTGTTTTGTGGGCGCGTTTTGCATCCCCTAAACGGCTTTGAGTCATGTGCGATCCTTTCTTTGATGAAATCTTTTAAATTTACAATCGAAAGCTTTCTTTTGCAACCATAAATCGTGCAACCATAAATATATCTTGAACTTTAGGGTACATTTCTCTATATTCATTGTCTTTTTAAGGGTGGTCTCATTTGAACCAAGATAGTCAATCAGAGTTGAGGTCGGAATTCGTGCCTGTCGCATACACAGATACTCTACGACCGGGGGAGTGTAAGGTGGTCAAGGCCGGCGAGCGCGAAATCGCGCTTTATAATGTCGAGGGTCATTATTATGCCACCGACAATGCATGCTCACACAAAGACGGTCCTCTCGGCGATGGTAAACTCAATGGCCGGGTCATCACTTGTCCCTGGCACACTTGGGAGTTTGACGTTATTACGGGCGCAAATCTTGACAATCCGAGTGTGAGAATCGCCTGTTTTGAAGTGCGCGTGTCTGGCGAACGTGTCCAGGTTAGAATTTGATGCATGTCTCTTACCGGCAAAATAAAGCGGCGGTCGCAGCAATTAGGCTTCGATTTGGTCGGAGTCGCGCCGGTGGAGCCGGTCCCGGAGCTGTCGTTCTACAAAGAATGGCTCGAAGCCGGTTATGCCGGTAAAATGGAATATCTGAAGCGGAATGTCGAGAAGCGTACCCATGTCGACCAGGTGGTTCCCGAAGCGAAGTCGGTCATCGTCTGCGCGATGATTTACGATACCGATTATCCGTATTCAACGGAGACCACGGATCCGGCGAGAGGCTGGATTTCACGTTATGCCTGGGGGGATGATTACCACGATATTGTGCAGAAGAAGCTCTTTGAATTGCTCGATTTTATCAAGTCCGAAAGTTTAGAAGAAGTTGTTGCACGTGTGTATGTAGATACCGGGCCGGTTGTCGATAGGGTTTACGCAAAGTATGCCGGAATCGGGTGGTATGGCAAAAATACCTGCATCATCAACCAGCAGAAGGGCTCCTGGTTTTTTCTCGGTGAAATCATCACCAGTCTGGATTTGGAGTATGATACGCCGGTTCCCGATCGGTGCGGCAACTGTCGGCGTTGTATTGACGCATGTCCCACGGATGCCATTTTAGAACCGTACGTTTTGGATTCCAGATTATGTATTTCATACTTGACCATCGAATTGCGGGATAATATCCCGGTTGCACTGCGCCCATTTTTGAGCAATCATATTTACGGCTGCGATATTTGCCAGGATGTGTGTCCCTGGAATCGCAAAGCCCCAAAGACAGAAGAATCGGCTTTGCAGCCGCGAGATGGACTTTTCAACCCGGATTTAAACGAGATGGCCGGTTTGACTCTCGACGGTTTCCGGGAAAAATTCAGAAAAAGTCCGGTGAAAAGAAGCAAGCATCCGGGTTTTTTACGGAACGTGGCGGTCGCCATGGGAAATTCCCGGGATTCGAAATTCCTGCCTGTTTTACAGGAATTGGCTGATGATTCCGACCCGATGGTGGCCGAACACGCGCGGTGGGCGATAAATAACATTAAAGGTAAAAGTTTACCCCGTAAGATTTTGGACGCAGATGAACGCAGATAATCGCTGATTTTTTTCTTGTCTGCGGCAACCAGCGACCAAAATAAAAGCCGGAGAACAGTTACCTGAAATTTTATAAATTTGTCGAAAATGGACAACAATACAATAATAAAAGTCATTGTGGAGAGAATTATCAATTCGGTTGATCCTGAAAAGATTATTCTCTTTGGTTCTTATGCTTATGGCAGTCCGGATAAAAATAGTGATTTAGATCTACTCGTTGTTATCAAGCAGAGTAATCAGCCTAGGTATAAACGAGCTAGAGCGATAAGAAAACACTTGTGGGATATAACTGATCTTCCGAAGGACATTGTGGTTTACACAGAAGACGAAATAGATGATTGGAGAAACGTGAAACAAGCTTTCACGACCACTATCGTCGAAAAAGGCAAAGTTCTATATGAAAAAGTTGCCCGAACTGAAAATATGTACACGAAGCCCCGAGGTGAAAATAAGTGAAATCCGTAGAGTTCGTTTGTGAAAAATGTGAAAAAGACAATTTTGTGGAATTGTCTGAGCCCCAACAAACTTTTGTCTGCCCGCACTGCTCGCACTCCGTGACATTGCAATCGAGCAGAAGCATGCAGTCCGGTGGGCTGGTCGATCGTTGTCTGATTTGTGACCGGAACCGGTTTTATGTCCAAAAAGATTTTAACGCCAGGTTAGGAATTCTGATTTTTATTGTCGGAGTCGCCTTTAGCTATCACACCTATTTTTTGAGTTTAGCTGTCGCAACGCTGATCGATTTTATTTTGTATAAAGTTTTACAGACGGTGACGATTTGTTACCATTGCCGGGCTATCTACCGGGGTTTTAAGGAAGACCCGACACATCGTGGTTTTGATCACGATTTGGCGTTGTCTTTAGTCGAACAAGAACAAAAAGAAAAGCAGGGCTCTGAAAAATCCGGAGTTTTGAAAGATGACGATTAACATCAAGTTTTTTGGACAGCTTCGTGATCTGGTCAAATTGTCTGAAACGGAAATCGAGGTGCGAGAGGAAACCACGGCCGGCGATCTCGTTGGGATTCTCGGTGAGCGCTTTCCGAATATTCGAGAGCATATGCAAACGGTGAGCATCGCTGTGGACAATGAATACGCCGCGAAAAAGAGCGAACTCTATGAAGGCTGCGAAGTGGCGCTCATTCCACCCATCAGCGGAGGCAGCGGAAAGTAAATGGTCAAACTCGTTTCAGAAAAGATCCGTCTCGACGATGTTCTTGCTCAAGTCGAGGATCCTGCAACCGGGGGCGTCGCTCTCTTTTTAGGGCGCGTCCGGAATCATGCCAAAGGGCGCGCTGTGGCGGAGATGGATTATGAGGCTTATCCTGAGATGGCGCTTAAGAAAATGCAGGAAATCGAAGAACAAGCGCGAAAGCGCTGGCCGGTAAGTAAAATCATGATCGTTCATCGAGTCGGGCGGCTGCAATTGGGGGAAGTCAGCGTGGTGATCGCGGTCGCGAGCTCGCACCGCGCGGAAGCTTTTGAAGCCTGCCGCTTTGCTATCGATACGCTCAAAGAAACCGTGCCGATTTGGAAGAAAGAGTATTTCGCAGATGGCGAGGATGCATGGGTCAAGGGCGTTGTTCCGAAAACAGTGTTATAATGTTTATGTTTATTTGTATCTATTCAGGCGTGAGAACTTCGGAGTGCAAAACTTTAGTTTTGCACTGTTTCAATGAAAGCCGCAACGCTAAAGCGTTGCACTCCAATACCAAAGGAGGGGCACGTCTCATGTTTGCCGTCTCACATCTCACGATTATCTTCCAAAGAAAACAGGTCTCTTTATTTCAAAGTTCATCAGTAATAACATAAAGGAGTGTGTACGTAATGATGGTACAATTAAGTATCGTTCCGATGAGCGACCAGGTGAATCTCAGCAAGCCGGTAGCCAAAGCTGTCAAGATCATTCACGAGAGCGGCTTGGAATACAAACTCACCCCTATGGGAACGCTCATTAAAGGCGATTGGAACGATGTGATGAATCTTGTCAAGAAATGTCACGATACCGTACGCGAAGATTTTGACCGTGTGATGACTCAGATCAAAATCGACGATTTTAAAGGCCGGGACGTGGCCTTTGATGATAAGATCAAGTCGGTGGAAGATAAAGCCGGGATCGAGTTTAAAAAATAGGGCTTAGGCGAGGTCCTTATCTTTATTATTTTTTGCTTCAGCCTTTTTAAGTAGCCAGGCGCTGGCGAGCACAGGAAACAGCGAAACCATGATGGCCAATGTTGAGGTCACACCTGGATTAGCAAATGCGAGATTTGAATTTGGAAAAATATCCGCCCCGTAAAAATAGAGGACGAGATGCACAGCCAGGCCGAGACAGGATGTCGTCCACACGAGTTTCAGTGAAATTCGGCGGAATAATATGCCACCGAGTATGGGGGGAAGTGCCGCCACGGCCATGCCATACACGCCTACTTGTCCAAAAATGCCCAGAAGCTTTGGGGGATTGAGACAGATTAAAAATGCCGCCGCTGCAATTCCCACCAAAACAATATGGCTGAGTTTATAAGCCAATGAAAACCGCTCGTCTTCGCTCAACTTGTGTTTCCCAAAACGGTCGATAAGGTTGAGCACGAGATCGTTAGCGCTGATGGTCGACAAAGCAACGAGTATGCCGTCGAGGGTGGACATGCCGGCTGCGAGCAGCACAATGCTCATCGAGGTAAAGAGCCAACCCGGAAAGGCAGCCTTCAAATAGACCGTCATGACCAGATCTTGCCGAAATGCGCCGGTAGCCGCGTCAACGAGTTGTTCCGGGGGTACGGTCAAGCGCGCATAAAATCCGGCAATGGGGAGCATGAAGAAAATCACCAGCGCTATGACGGCCACCAACAAATACTTGCGGACGGCGCGGTCGCTTTTGACATAGAGCGCTTTCGTGAGGATGTGCGGTTGGCAAACTAAGGCCGCCCCGATGATAAAACCGCTGATGTAAATGGAAAATACGCTGTTGTAAAGATTGCTCTGTGGATTGACCCAGGCCGCCAAGTTCGAGTCCTGCGTTGCGATCCGTTCAAAGAACCCGGGCGACCCTTGAAAAAACAACGTCAATCCCGAGAAGATAATGATCAGGGAGACGATTAACACCAACGACCCTTGCAAGGTGTTGGTGAAGGCGTGGGCATAGGTGCCGCCGAGGAAGACATATCCGGTTACGAAACCCAGAATGATGAGAAGCGCTGCGGCATTGGAGACGCCGAGCAGCTTTTGCATGACGATGGAAAGACCGCCGACGATGAGCACCACAAACGCCAGCGCGAACAGATTGACCGTTGCAAAATAAAGGGCAATGCCTTTGGATTGGTATCTCGCGCCGATCCAGTGCGGCATGGTAAGCGCTTTGTTTTCTTCCCCCAGCCGGCGAAACCGAAACGACAGCAGAACGAGCATCAAGCAAAAGCCTAAACCCACCGCCGCCACAAAGTGCATAAAGGCGGACAAGCCGTGCACGTAAATGAAGCCGGGATTGATAATGAAGGTGGCGGCCGAGGCTGTACTGGCAGCCAGGGTGATTCCCACAACAAACGGAGACATGTCACCGGTACCGATTGCGAAGCTGCTAAAGTTTTTAGTGCGTTTAAAGCCGAGCCAGCCGAGGTAGGCCGTCCCTATTAAGTACAGAACGAATAAGCTCCAAGCGAGATTCATTTATCTTTTTCCGTCGAGTACATTAATCCAACACTTAGTTACCGTCCCCACCGGAGTGATGCCGCGCCCCAACTGTATCCAGCTCCTGCAGAAGCCAAAACCACCAAATCCCCGGATTTAACTTTACCAAATGTTAGTGCGCGCTCCAAAGCCAAAATGGTGTCGATGGTCTGAATATGCCCGTAGTCCCACGGGTAGAGAATGTTATCTTCGCCGATTCCTACAGCATCGAGAATACCGAGAATGTACGAGCGTTTGGCATGTAGCAGTCCCAAGAAAGCCACATCTGCTGGCTTGGTGCCGGATTGCCGGATGACGCTGTTGATGACTTTGACAAAATTGGGCACCGAGACGGGGGTCAAGCTGTTCTTTCATTTTCGTCTGTTCTTCGACTTGAAGACCGGACGCTCGGAGCTAATTCGGTTGTCATTTCCATAAGCTCGCGCCCTTCTTTGATAACGATGATGGCTTTGCCTACTTCCTGCCACCGGGGATCCGGCACACCGATAACCGCCGCCTCGGCCACGGCCGGATGCTGGTACAACACATTCTCGACTTCCGCCGGGTAGACGTTTTCACCGCCGCTGATGTACATGTCCTTCCAACGGTCGACGATGTAATAAAAACCTTCCTCATCGTACTTCGCCGCGTCGCCGGAATGCAGCCAGCCATTGACGATAGCCTCGGCCGTAGCATCGGGGCGATTCCAGTAGCCGGTGGTGATGTTGCCGCGGATACAGAGTTCGCCTACCTGGTTCGGACCGAGCCGGTTACCGTTGCGATCCTGGATACAGACGTCAGTATGCAATACGGGTTTGCCCACCGAGCCCGCTTTGTGCACAGCGTCTGCTTTTGGAATGAGGAAAACCGTGGGTCCGGTCTCGGTCATGCCAAACCCTTGCTGGATGACAATCCCTTTCTCAGCGTATTGCTGCACAAGCGCGGGTGGCAGGGGAGAGCCGCCGCTGCTCCAGAGGTGAACACTCGAAAGGTCGTGTTTGTCGAAATCGGGAAAATCGGCCAGCATCAAATAAATGGCGGGCACAAAAAGGATCGCGCTCACCCGCCTTTTTTCGATGAGCCGCAGCGTTGCAATCGGATCGAATTCACGCATGACCACCACCGTACCTCCCGCGTGAAAAGTTGGGCAGGCATAAAGCCCTAAGCCGCCGATGTGAAACGTTGGCAGAGCCACCAAGTTGACATCATTGGAGGTCAAGTCGATGGCTTGTCCCATACCAACGGCGTTGTAAAAGAAGTTGCCGTAGGTCACTTGCGCTCCTTTCGCGCGGCCGGTGGTGCCGGAGGTGTAAAGAATGGCCCAGGTGTTGTCGTAGCTGAGCGGCGGAATTTCAAAGTTTTCCGGCGAGCCCTGCGCCAGAGCGTTCTCGTAGCTGCATTCCTCTCCTGCTTCATCGCCGAGATCCACATAGGTCTCGCACGAGATATTCGTTCTTAGTTCATTCACCGTTTCGGCAAATTCCGGTTCGTAGATGAGGAGTCCCGATTTTCCTTTAATTTAATATATTACAATAATAATTGGCGGGACGACGAAGCAATCTGCCGATTCTGTGCTCAGAATGATGAGATTGCTTCGCTTCGCTCGCAAAGACAAAGACTTTTTCGACAGCCCCTAACTTAATTACCTTCTCGCCAAATTGAAATTATATTTCAGCTCGCCTGTGATGAGCCTGCCGATTTCAGGGGAAGCGGCAAACTCTCGCAAGCCGGTGTCGAAAATATTGCTCACGGAGAAATTGACCGTCACACCGTTGCGCATGGCATAAGAGAGGTTGAGGTCGAATGTTTCAAACCCTCCCAGAGGCCCCCTGTCTTTAAACTGAAATGCGCCCGTGCCTTCTCCGGCTGCCGTCGCCCGGTGTCGCCCCGAGATGAAATCATATTCATCGATGTGGCGCATGCTGAGCGAGGCATAGGTGCCGTGTGTAAAAATATTGCTGATCGCGATACCGAAATTAAACTTATTCTCCGGCGTATTGAAGCTCAATGCCTCTGCTTCAGAATCGCTGACTGTGCCGTCGCCATTGAGGTCGTTATCGAGTCTGTCTTTGATATCTTCCGGATTGATCAAAGAGTAGTTGAACCAAAAGTTGACTTGATTGCTGACCTGATAGGTGAGACCCAAATCCAATCCTTTCATCTTGACTCGACCGAAATTTCGGTAAGTCAGCGTGAGTTCGGGCGCAGTAATAGCGCCATCGCCCATTTTGACCACCGGATTGCCGCCCGCCAAGTTGCCAACGACTTGCAAAGGACTGATAAAATTTTGATAATCGCTCTGGTAAACGTTGATGTCAAAATACAGTTTATCCGTGATCAGCCCTTTATATCCCAGCTCGAAGGTCTCATTTTCTTCGACTTCCAAAGGCGAGATCTGGGTGCCGTCGGCCAAAGTCAGTCCGCGTCCGTTGCCCCTGAGCATAATTGGAATGCCGGGCGCTGCAAAGCCGAACGGCAGAAAAAGCTCTTGCTGCAGAATGGCCGGAGCTTGAAATGCCCGGTTGTAGGTAAAACGAAAAGCGCCTTTGCCGCGAAGTCTATACACCAAAGCAGCACGCGGACTGAATTGGTCGTCGTAACTGGAGTGGGTATCGAGGCGACCGGCCAAAACCACCTTGAAGGACTCGCCGAGATCGCGTTCCACCTGCGCATAAAAGCCGGTTTGTTTCAGCTTTATTGTTCTCCCTGTGGTATCTGAGAGAAAGGTGCCATTGCTTACCGGACGGTTGTCTTCGTGAGAAATTCCGCCTACAAAATGGATGCCCTGCCAGTCAAAATTGGCTTGTGCCTCCAGATTATAGCGTTTCGAGTTATCAACGTATTTGATTTGCTCGACAGCCTGTTCTCTGCTAAAACCAAGCGCCTGCTCCAAGGCCGCGGCATTATCGATAGCATAGGAATCGCCGGCCTCGTTGGTCGTGAGATAGCCTTGCACAAAGAAGTGTGGGGAATTCAGTCTGAGCTGATAGAATTTGTAGACCCAGCCATCAATCTGGTTACGGCCAACGTTGGTTGTCCCGATGGTATTGGTATTGCTGTAGCCAAAGGTTCCAATGGCCTCGATATCGTTCGTAAATGAAAAGTAAGCCGATGCATCCATACGGAGATTTTGGATGTCAAAATCCGGGTTTTCATAAAATACCTGAGTGACTTGACCTGAGTTTGGGTCCACACTAACGCCGGTGGTATCGTTTTTCTCAAACTCGTTAGCCGTCAAGTATTCCGCATTAACCTTGAACGCGAGCTTGTCGCCGATTATCTGAGCATGACGCAGCCGGCTGATGAAGGTCGAACGATTTCCACCGCCTACAGTCAGGATCGTGCCTTGAGAGTCGCGGGGATGTTTGGTAATAATGTTGACCAGCCCGTTGTGCGCGTTGGGACCGTACATTGCCGAGCTGGGCCCGAGAATGACCTCCAGCCGTTCGATATCATCGCGTGCGACCGGAAAAAGATTGCCTGCAGCCAGACCGGCGCCTGGCAGCATGCCATTTTTGCCGTCGGCCATGAGCTGCATACGATAGCTATAGGCCGTCATGAAGCCGCGCGCGTTGATGCCGACGCCGTCTACCCCGCTGCGGTACACATCGACGCCTTTGGCTTTCATCAAGCCTTCGCCATAGGTGAAACCTGTGCTTTTGCTCAGGTCTTTGGCCGTGACCACGGAAATCGAAGCTGGCGCGTCCGTGAGCTTCTGAGGACGTCGAGAGGCGCTGACCACAAGGGTTTCTCCCGGTAAAGCGCCCGAGGTCAATGCAAAATTTGAGGTTGCCGTTTCGCCTGTCACCACTGTGACTCGAATCTGCGCGACGTCGTAGCCGATGAAGGTTGCTTTTAACGTATAATCGCCGGCGGGTACATTTGAAATCGTGTAAGAACCGTCGTCCGCCGTCGCCGCTCCTAAATTTGTGCCAACGATGGCCACGTTCGCCCCTGGCAGAGGGTTGCCTTCCGCATCGTTGACGGTTCCGGAGATGGTCCCGTTTTGTGCCCAGACCGCGGAGACACTCAGAAGCAGGACACAGACCAGAGTTAGGTAAGTTTTGATGTGCTTGTCCATTTTTTCCTCCTAATTGTTGTTTTTAAATCAGTTAATTCGATTTTTCCTATAACGATTGTCTGTTGTGTTGATCTTATCACCTCCTTTAAGTAATCCCGGACGAACCACTATCGGAACTCACCCCCTAAATCCCCCTCTTTTGCAAGAGTTATCGTTACCCACATCTTTCGTCGTAGCCTGCTGCTGGAGTTTGGACACTGACCCATTCGACGATGTTAGGTTTAGCGTACGCCCGCTAGGAAATAAATCCCCCAGCTACGAAATGGAACCCCCGACATCCGTCGGGGCTATTTTAGGCGACTTTAGTCGTCTTCCATCTCGTAGCCTGAAGCTTTAGCGGACTATCGACGATAAACTTTCGTTCGCCGGGAAAAATCCACTTTGTGACCGAAAAAAGTGATGCACAAAGTGCATGAAAATATTCATAGCTGACATATTTATTAAGTATAGCTCATAGGCACGAAAGCCGCAAAATATCCAAACTCCAGGAGTCGGCGTCAGCCGACTTGAGCTATGAGCCTGAAAATTTATTTTCAGGCGTTTTGGCGCCCGGCCTCGGATAAGCCTCCCCGCAAGTCTCCTTTTGTGGGTTACGATAAGTTGCAAGAGAGGGGGACCTCTGACTAGCGTTCGTCCATAAGTTTGTCTTCTAGCTATCGAGTTTTTTGCGAAGCCCTATTGGTTTTTGATGAGTTCATTTCACTCACTATACGCCGCGCTTGGTGAAACTGCCGCTAAACGTTTTTTGTCAATCTTACCAATGGCGGTTTTCGGGAGATCTTCTACAAAGAAGACCGAATTTGGTGTTTTGTATTTTGCTAAGCGCGCGTGCAAAAAATCGAGCAGGTCTTTTTCAGTGACACTTTCTCCTTCCGTGCGCACGACAAAGGCCCTCCCGACTTCGCCCCATTTATCGTGCGGCACACCGATCACCGCGACTTCCGCGACGGCAGAATGCGCCTGAAGCACGCTTTCGATTTCCGCCGGGTAAACGTTTTCGCCGCCACTGATGAACATATCTTTGCTGCGGCCGATGATGTAAAAATAACCTTCGTCATCTTGTTTCGCCAAATCGCCAGTGTACAGCCAGCCGTCTTTGATGAGTGCGGCGGTCTCTTCGGGACGATTCCAGTAACCGGGGGTGACGTGCGACCCGCGGATAAGCAGCTCGCCGGTTTCGTCGGAATCACACGTGCTCCCGTCTTCGCGTACAATTTTCATGTCGATATGGAAAAGTGGAAAACCGACCGAACCGGGTTTTCTGCGCACATCGTCCTGAGGCAGCCAGAAATTGTTGCCGGAAGCTTCGGTCAGGCCGTAGCCTAATTTTAAATCGATGCCTTTATCCCAAAATTTCTGCATCACCGGTTGGGGGCAAGGAGCGCCGCCGCTGATCACGAGTTTAAGTTTTGAAAAGTCTGCCGACCCCCAGCGCGGATGTCGCTGCATCATGACGTACATGGTCGGCACTCCGACAAACAAAGTGACGTTCCCGTTTTCGATGAGGTCATAAGTTTGTTCGATATCGAACTCGCTGCAGAGAATGGTTTTGCCGGCCACATGCACCAGCGGCAGCATAAAAATATTCGGCCCGCCGATGTGAAACAACGGGAGCTGCAAAAGAGCGGAATCTTCAGCCGTCAAGCCCCAACTCGTGATAGTGTTCACGCTGTTCCAGGTCATGTTTGCGTGTGTGAGCACCGCACCTTTTGGCCGTCCGGTGGTCCCTCCTGTATAGTAGATGCTCCAGGGATCGTTTAGCTTCAAATCGGGACGCGCGCTCAAAATAGGCGAGCAGCTCTCCCGTTCGGAAAACGATTTGTCACCGGTCTCGCCAGGCTCATCCATGGCGATGAAATGCGGCACAACTGGGCTGGCGGAGCGCAGCTCTTTCACATTTTCTTGCCATTCCTGCGAGTAAATCAGAACTTTCGGTTCCGCATCCGCCAGAATGCTTTGCAACTCAGTCACGGTCAAGCGCCAATTGAGATTGTGCAAAATCGCGCCGATTTTTCCGCACGCAAACAAGATGTCCAAATATTCCGCTCGATTGCTCGAATACACCGAAACCCGGTCGCCTTTCTTCACGCCGAGGTTGTGCAGGAAATTAGCGGTGCGGTTCGCTTGCCCGTTCCACCCAGCGTACGTCACTTCCCTGCCACGGATGGTATCGTGTACAGCGAAACGCCCGGGCGTTAGTTTTGCTCGTTTCTCAAGCCAGTCGGTGACGTAATGTGATTTTTGTTCCATCGATTACTGTGATGTAAATTCATTTTTTTGACATCAGTTTTCATATTGCTTATCATGATCATGTATGAAATTTCGCATTAAAATCGATTATAGCGAAACAGGTAAGCCAAATGTGTATTTTCTTAGCGAAGGCGTCTCGCCAAGCGAACTCCGACTCTGTGCCCGAAACCCTCGGCGAGACGCCTTCGGGAAGTGATTTTGGACTTTTCGGCCAAGCTTAAAGGTTAATCTGATGGCTGCTCTGGAACAATTCTACCTGATCATGATCGCCATTCCAATTGTAATTTTTCTGGCGATTTTTATAGTCAATCGTTTAAAAAAACAGACAGGTTCAAAATAACTCAAAGCAAAACATACGCTTTACGCACTTTCCTTTGTTTTTTGGCAGTCCAAAGATCCAGCGCTCCATTAATCCATCAATCCAAAACTCCATCTGCTTCTCTGTCCTTTGATATGCAATTCTACTCCTCGCTGTTTATGCTCCGCACTCTCCCCACCTCACACACGCCGCTCCCCAAACATACCCAATCCCGGCGCCAACCATGATCATCAAATCGCCATCTTTGAGCTTGCCTTGTTTTTCCCCTTCGATGATCGCGATGATGTTGTCCTGTTCGCCGATGTGGCCGTAGTCGGAAAGATACACCGATTGCTCCCAGCTCAAGCCGATTTGCTCTAACACCTCTTTATGCGCCGAAGGCTTGACCAGCACCAGGTTAAGAAAACTCGCATCTCGCCTGGTGTACGGTGTGCCATCGGGTTTTGGGCCGCTCTTGCGCAGCGCTTCGTCGATGCAGTGCAGCCAATTGTGCATGGAGACTTGGTTGAGCCGATTTTTCATAGCTTCCGGTTCCACCAAATCGAAATAAAATTTGCTGGCGGCCACCGCCGCATCGGTGGGGTGCTCGACCGTGCCGCTCGCAGGTACGATGACGTGCTTGCTCATGGAGCCGTCGCTCATGAGATGACTCCCCAGAATATGATTGCGCGGCCAATTCTTGCGTAGCAGCATCGCTCCGGCGCCTGCTCCGATATTGAACAGGAACGTCGTACGCTCGTTTTTGAGATCGATGAATTTGCTTATGCCATACCCCCCCGCGATCAGAACCGTGTTGATGTCGGGATCGGCCAACATCATGTCTTTGGCTTGTTTGATCGCTGCGATGGTGGTGCAGCAGCGCATGTGTACGTCCAGGCCCCAGGCGTTTTTGGCGCCGATTTCATGAGCTAAATGGATGCCGGCTGTCCACAGCAAATACTCTTTCCATTCTTCGGTAGTACAGAGCACAACGTCAATTTCCTCCGGGGGAAGGTCGCATTTTGAAAGACAATCTTGCGCCGCACGCACAGCCATCTCATTGGGATGGTCTTCCGGCCCAGCGATGGTCTTCTTGTGGATGCCCAACTTTTCGCGCACCACCCATTCCGGCAAGCCGCTTTGTTCGGCGATTTCGGCTGCCGTCATGCAGGATTGGGGCAAGTACATGCCGGTACTGACAATGCCGACACTCGTCTTCTTTCTCTCACTCATGGATCCATTACTCCAACGCTCCAACACAACATTCTCATGGCGCCTCCGCTTCGGACTCAATTATCTTCCGCAATTCGGCCTTGAGAACTTTCCCGGCTCCGGAGATAGGGAGTTTGTTTTTTAAAATAACCCGCTTGGGTACTTTGAACTTGGCGAGGTTTTTGCGTAAGTGGGATAACAGCCCTGCTTCGTCAACAAGTTGGTCTTTTTTAAGCACGACGAAAGCGCAGCCCACCTGACCCCATTTTGCGTCTTCGACACCGATAACCGCGCACATTGCTATTGCCGGATGTTTGTACAAAACCGCTTCAATTTCCGCCGGGTAAACGTTTTCGCCGCCGCTGATGAACATATCTTTGAGGCGATCGACGATGAAATAATAGCCCTCGTCGTCCACGTATGCCAAATCTCCGGTGTGCAAGTAATTCTCCTCGTCGAACACCGCTTTCGTTGCTTCCGGATTTCTGAAGTAACCGGTAGTCGCGGATGGACCGCGCAAAACGAGCTCACCGATTTCTCCGGCAGGCAACGTTTTGTTGGTCTCGGCGTCGACAACTCCGGCGTCCACGAAAAAGTTCGGTTTGCCGATAGAGCCGGCTTTGCGTTCGGCATCTTCCGCAGCCAAAGAAAACACGTCCGGTCCAAACTCGGTCATGCCGAAGCCTTGACGAAAAACCACGCCTTTTTCTTCTCGGT
>JBHHWX010000084.1:0-15446 GCA_046756745.1 bacterium
AGCGTGAACACCTATCGAATTACCCATTCCTGACTGACAACCGTAACTGACCGATGACAAAAAGGGTTCTCTTCGTTTGGTCGAAGCTTATGAAACTCAAGCGTTTTTTGTTTGCTTCAATAGAGCAGTTTTTGTATTTTGGTTTATAGTACTAACAGTTATTACTTTTCAATTTTTTTACAAACCCCGCCTGTCCTTTTTGCTATTTTTGAATTAGGACTGTCGGGGCTTCGCCGCGCTAGAAACGCGGTCAGAAAAATTTAAATCCCTTCCCGAAGGCGTCTCGCCGAGGGTTTCTCAGCATAGAGTCTGCTCGGCGAGGACGCCGTCGCGAAGGGAAATACGCTTTCCGACCGCGTTTCTATAAGCTTGGCCGAAAAGACTATTTTCTTAGCGAAGGCGTCCCTGCCGAGCGCTTTTTACCCAGAAGTCTGTATAGAAATAACCTCGGCGGGACGCCTTCGGGCAAGTGGGCCATTCAGGATAAATATCCTGAACGATCGTGAAGCTTTGCTAGACCATTACAAAAAAACCTTGTAGGAGGACAATCCTTGATCTCACAATCGACTCTCACTCGACTGTTCCTATTCACTTTAGTTGTCGTCTTCGCTGTCTCCGGTCTCTCTCAACCCACATCTGACGATTCAAAAGACAGCGATACCGTGTCAGGAAAGACCACCGTCGTTGCTGTGCATATCGACACTCCTCCCGAGCTGGACGGTGAAATTCTCAACGACCCGGCTTATCAGAACGCCGTCTCAGCTATGGGCTTCTGGCAAACCTCCCCTGATGAAGGCCAACCTGCCTCTGAAATAACCGAAGTCCGAATTCTCTACACGGACCAGACCTTGTATGTCGGCGTTGTCTGCTACGACCGCGAGCCAGAACGCATCATCGTCTCGGACAGCAGACGGGACGCCTCTCTGGAGGAAACCGATAGTTTTCAATTGGTTTTGGATACTTATCATGACAAACAAAACGGCTTTCTCTTCGGCACCAATCCGGCCGGTATCGAGTACGACGCTCAAATTACCAATGAAGGGCGCGGTCGCTTTGGCGGCGGCAGACAGCAGCGCGGCGTCATCGGCGGCTTTAACATCAACTGGGACGGCTCCTGGGGTGTGAAAACCAAAATATCCGATATCGGTTGGTCTGCGGAGTTTGCGATTCCGTTTCGCACTTTACGTTTTTCAAAAAAGGAATCGCAAACTTGGGGAGTGAATTTTCAGCGTAACATTCGCCGGCGTAACGAAAACGCTTACTGGGTAAAATTGCCGCGTCAGTACAACATCCAACGGATTTCTTTGGCGGGTACGCTCACTGGGTTGAAAAATATCCGGCAAAATAATCTGAAACTGGTTCCGTATACCCTGGCAAATGCCAACCGTGATTTTGCCAATTTACAAGACACCGAATTCGACGGCGACCTGGGTTTCGACGTAAAATACAGCGTCACCCCCAGTCTCACCCTGGACGCCACCTACAACACCGACTTCGCGCAAGTGGAGGTTGACGAACAGCAAATCAATTTCGACCGGTTTAATCTGTTCTTTCCTGAAAAGCGCGCTTTCTTTCTTGAAAACGCCGGTTTTTTCTCAGTAGGCAGTCCCGGTGAAATCGACTTGTTTTTTAGCCGTCGAATTGGGATTTCGAAAGGTTTTGAAGTGCCCATTCTCGCCGGCGGACGGCTTTCCGGTAAAGCGGCCGGCTTGAATATCGGGCTTCTGAATATGCAAACCGAATCGCGGGAATTTGTGGACCCGGCATCATTGGACTCGATTAGGATTCAAGCAAACAACTTTACCATAGCCCGTATCAACAAGGAGCTGCCAAACCGCTCAGCAATCGGCGCGCTTTTCATCAACCGGCAAGGCGCCGGCAACCTGGCGCCGGACGATGACTACAATCGCACTTTTGCCATAGACGGCCGCTGGGGCATCGGCCGGTTTGGACAGGTGTTAGGATTTGCGGCACGCACCGTAACCCCGGGCGAAAAAGAGGATGAATATGCATTCCGGTTCGGAGCGCAATACAACTCCGAAGCCTGGCTTCTGATGGCAAATTACACCGAAGTGTCCGACGCCTTCAATCCCGAAGTCGGCTTTCTGCAAAGAAGCGGCTTTCGCAAGCCTGATTTTCTGATATTTCATCGATACCGGCCTGAGAATTTTCTCGGTCTGCAGGAGCTCCGGCCGCATGTCTCCTACCGGGGATTTTGGAGCTTTGACGGTTTTCAGGAAACCGGCTTTTTGCACATTGACAACCACTGGGAATGGAAAAACGGTTATGAAATCCACACCGGGATCAATTTTACCAAAGAAGGAATTCTTCCGATTCAAACCGAGGACGATACGGTGAAAATCCAGAACACGTTTATCCCACCCGGGACCTACAATCACACCGAAGCTCAAATTGTCGCGTTCACAAACCAGGGTTCCTGGTGGGGTTATCGCTTCCGGGGCACGATTGGCGGTTTTTTTGGCGGCAACCGGGTTTCCCTGAGTCACACCGTGAGATTCCGAATCGGCGAAGCCTTAAACACGGAATTGACCTATCGCTACAACGACGCCGACTTGCCGGAGGGAACCTTCACGACCAACCAAGTCAGCGCACGCATTTCGTATTCATTCACACCGCGAATTTTCGTCCAGGGGCTGATTCAATACAACGACAGCAACGATATCTGGTCCACCAACCTGCGTTTCGGCTGGCTGCAGACGGCCAACACCGGGCTGTTCCTGGTCTACAACGACATCCGCGAAGTTCATACCCGTTCCATTGAAACACAATCGCGCAGTTTCATCGTCAAATACAACCGCTTATTTGATTTGTTGAATTAATGAAAACTGGACGGTGACCTTCTTCAAGAAGGTTACCGTCTGATCACTCGGCCACAACCACAGACGCTAACCATTTGTAAAATGGTCAGCGTCACAAGCAAGACTGTAGGATTGATTATTGTTGATTGAAAATTGAAAATTCTGTGCTCCATGCCCTACACGCAGCTCTCAGCCAATCGTCAATCATCGATTATCGATTATTAATCATCAATTGAAAAATCACCATCTTCCTGCAAACGAAACTTTCACCGCAAAGTTGAATTATACCAATAAAGACCAACTATCTTTTGTCGCGCTGGAGGAACCGGTGCCAAACCTTAAAACTGAAATCACAGACGCCGCCGAGCAAGAACGCTTGTGGATTCAAGCGGCGCAAAAAGACGCGAGCGCTTTTGAGCCGATCTTTCAGCGCTATCACGACCGCATATTTAATTACGTTTTGCGTCGAACCGGCAGTGTGAACTTTGCGCAAGATATCACAGCGAATACGTTTTTTAAAGCGTTGCAGCATCTTCCCAAATTTCAGTGGCAAGGCGTCTCGCTCTCTTCCTGGCTGTTTCGAATCGCGACTAACGAAATCAACCAAAGCTACCGGAGGCAGAAACGCACCATCGCGTTGACAACGGAAATCGGTAAAACATTATCGGATAACAGCAAAGCCGATGCGGCGTTATTGGAATTGGAAGAATCCATTGAGAAAAATGAAAGATACAAAAGAGCGCGCTCGGCGCTCAAACAACTCAAAATCAAATACCAGGCCGCCCTCACCTTGCGCTACTTCGAGGACAAATCGATCAAAGAGATCGCTGAAATTTTGGAACTCTCTGAGAACACGGTGAAAACCCACATTCGCAGAGGTTTAATTGAGCTGAGAAATCGATTATGAAAAAACATTTCAAAGAAATCGAAGATATTTTACGCAACGGCAAGCTTCCGGACGCTGACTCGTCTGAGCTGCGCCATCAAGTCTGGCAAAGGGTATTGCAAAACCAGAGGCAGCACCGCACATCAAAATTGTTGTTAAGGCTGCCGCCCTGGATTTGGGTGATGGCGTCGATTATTCTGATTTTGCTGTGTATTTTACTGATGTTGTTGATTGATTGATTTCCGGTTTATCCTGTTATCATGTCAAAAATATCACCGAAATCGAAGAAACCGAAGTCGCCATGTACGGAGATCAAGACGCTAAAATGCGCGTGCTGATCTCCGACAAAGATGGCGCCGACAACGTCGCCATGCGCATGTTCACTGTGGAACGGCGGTCACACGCCATTCCATTTTCACACCTACGAGCACGCGCCTCAAACTCGACGACATGAATATCGTGCTACGGATGCCGGATTATCGGGAGCTCACGAGCATGGAACAATGGATTCTCACTAAAAACCATGCGGGAGTGACAAATAAAAGTTTGAAAATTATCCACTGAAATGAACAGGGTAACAAAATGACCGAGATTCTTTACCAAACCGACAGTTACAAAAAAGAGCTGCAAGCCAAAGTCGTTGCTATCGAAGACGGCGCAATGATTTTGGACAAGACCATTTTTTATCCTGGAGGCGGGGGCCAGCCTGCCGATGATGGTAAAATCATCTGGAACGGTTATGTGGCGCGGATTGAGAAAGTGAAAAAAGTTGGCGTAGACCTCAGGCATTGGTTGAGCGGGCCGCTGCCGGAAGTCGGACACCGGGTGACGTGCAAACTCGACTGGCAGCGGCGTTATCAGCTCATGCGCACGCATACGGCGCTGCACATTTTGTGCGGCGTCATCTGGCGCGATTTCAAAGCACAGGTAACCGGCGGCAACATGGAGCCGTGCAGAGGCCGCTTAGATTTTGAGCTGGAATCGATGTCCGCAGATTTTTCCGAAAAGGTAGAGGGGCTGATCAATCAAGAGGTCGAAGCTGCGAGACCTGTGCGCGTGAAAATTCTACCCCGGGACGAAGCGTTTCAGATACCGGATCTCATTCGAACGAAAATCAACTTGCTGCCGGAAGGCATCGAGAGGGTGCGTATTGTGGAAATCGTGGGACTGGATTTGCAGGCGGACGGTGGGACTCACGTCGCGAACACGAAAGAGGTGGGGCTGATTAAGATCGTTGAGCACAAAAGCAAGGGACAGATCAATAAGCGCTTGCGGATTGAGATCGAGGATTGATAATTGAATATTGATGATTGTTGATTGAAGGCCAGCGATAGTCATTTCGAATCCCGACGTTTTTTGTCGGGTGAGAAATCTAATATATAACATGTAAAGCAGTTGTCGGCGAACTCTGCGTTAGGCACAATCCTGCCCTCGTCAGATTCCTCACCCTGGAAAACGGGTTCTGAATGATAGAAACTGCCTTAATGTGCGAATTTGTGTCCGAACGAAAACGACCGTCTCTACCTGAAGGCCTCCTGGACGAGAGTGAATTCCAGCTTGTCTCGGCGGGGACGCCTTCGCGAAGAGATTTTTAAATCGCGCATTTTTTGAGTTTTCGTTCGGATACGAATTATTCAGGTTTGAAGATAGAAGATAGAATAAGAATAGAAGTCTTGAATATTGTAAAAATATTTCTTAACCTCCATTATTCGAGGAATCCTCGATTTTGTAATGAACGTTGATTTCGCCGGTCTGAATTTTACTTTGAAAATATCTTTTCAGATAAATTATAACGAAGGCGCGGCTGAACGGCAGGAGCAATGTAAATCCAAAAAAGTCGGTGATGAGGCCGGGCGTAAGAAGAAGCAAACCGCCGGCTAAAACCAAAACGCCGTCGAGCAGGCTTGCCCCCGGAATTTTCCCTTGTGCGAGCTCGGTTTGGATGCGATGAAAGATACCGAAACCTTGTGAACGCGCTAAATAGGCCCCGATGACCCCGGTCAAAATTACAACTGAGATGGTGTTGAGCAGCCCGATAGCTTGACCGAGCTCAATGAGAAGGGCCAGCTCGATGAGCGGAATGACGGTAAAAAGCAGGACGAGCCGAACGAACATATCTTCTCCTGAGAACAGATGAAAAATAATTTAACCACTTTATACGCCGTTTGCAAGTGATTTTCTTCATCAGACAATTGATTCATGTTATCTTTCTTTGTGCGCTTCTCAGTTGCGAGAATCCTTTTACAACCCGGGAACCGGAATCTCCTGAGCAACGGACTTCTAATTTTATTCCACCCTCGACTCCTGAGATCGTGTTTGTCAACCTTCAGATCGCCATAAAGGAAAGAAACGTTGAGAATTATATTCGGAGTTTTGTGGATACGACTCGTTCGAGTCAATCGTTTTCTTTTATTCCTGATCAAGGGATTGCGGCGACGAATCCGGGAGTTTTTCTAAACTGGCAATTGGAAGATGAACGCAGGTATGTCACGAACTTACTGCAGGTGACGCCGAGGGACTCGATTCCTGACTTGAGATTTATTCTAGAGGGAAGCCGCAGTGAGAGCTCCACATCGGCGACTTTTACCCAGAATTATACGTTGGTTGTGCGACATACACGACAAGAAAGCAACATTCCAACCGAATTCCGAGGACAGTCCAGATTTATGCTTGAAAAGAACGAGACCGGAGACTGGGCGATTTACATGTGGGAGGATTTTGCTAACGATGACAACCCGTCCTGGAGCGAACTGAAAGCTTTTTTTCGATAGAAATGATACCGCGTTGGAAAATCAGACTGTGTTGGGCGTTTGTCGTTTTATGTTTGGTGTTAGGAACGTTCGAATTTGTGATTCGTTCGGATTTTTTCAAGCTCTTTACACGGAGTTCTTTGACGTTCGATGTCGATGACCAACGGCAGCTTTTCAACACGGCTGTTTATGACGTCCTTTTTGATTACGGAATTCATGTGGATTGGATTTCCGGGGACAGGTTCAAAAAAGTCATCCGGGTGCCGAAGGATCTGGCGATCGTTGAACCCTACGTGAACGTGATGGCTGAGTTGCAGCGGCTGGGGGCGCAAATATTGCAGGCGAAATCGAATCCGACTGGAAACTTGGCGATCATCGAGGCCGGTTTACAGGAAAAACCTTTCGTACACATCACGTTTAAAAAAGATCGGTCCTTGCAGCGCGTCGGTGGTGAGATCGCTTTGCTGATTCGCAATCTGGGGGATGTCTATCAAGATATTCTCGAGGATTTTCTAAGGCTCGAGCAGATGAACTTTTGTATCCGCCCCGGCCGGCGACAATCGGGAAAAATAGCGCGTGCTGTTTTCCAATATCAACGCCAGTCTGTGGTTCAGATATCGTTAGGCGGTTCCAATGGCGCTTCCGGCGGGGATTTTGTTTTGACGCAAGGGATGCCTGAGAAAGAGCTTCGCAAAAAAGTGCGGCAGGCAATCGCGGCCGTTCCGCATGCGGCGGCATTATACTTGACAGAATCAGAGAAAATAAACGACACATTCCGAAAGACGGTCATTGCTGAAACGAACAATGCGCATATGGCCTATATCGAAAGCGGTTCTGAAACGTATTTGGACGCCATTCAAGAGGCGCCATATATTCGAGAGCAATTGATGCGTTTAGCTGAAAAAAGCACCATAAACACGCGCGCGATAGGTTTATGCCGTCTAAACAAAGTGACCTTGAAAGTGCTACAGACGGAGCTGCCTAAATTAAGAAAAAGAGGGTATCGATTGGTAACAGTATCAAATTTTAAATGAGGAGGGTTGTTGTATGATGAGATTAGGGCTGAATGTCGATCATGTGGCAACGGTTCGCGAAGCCCGAAAGGGAGATGTTCCGGATCCGGTGGCTGCGGCGCTTATCGCGGAAATGGCCGGCGTTGACGGCATTGTCTGTCATTTGCGGGAAGATAGACGCCATATTCGCGATAAAGATTTATTTCTTTTAAAAGAGCTGGTTAAAACGCATCTCAATTTAGAGATGGCTGCAACCGATGAAATGGTCAAGATCGCAACCGAAGTGCTCCCGGATATGGTCACCTTAGTGCCTGAAAACCGCCAGGAAGTGACCACCGAAGGCGGTTTAGACGTCGATGAGGAAGGCGTCTGGATAGAAGAGGTGATTAAGCAATTGCATAACCACAATATTGTGGTTTCCCTATTCATCGATCCGGATATTCAACAAATTAAAGCGTCGGCACATTGTGGCGCCGATTATGTCGAGCTGCACACAGGACTTTACGCCAATGCCGAAGATTTGAGTACGGAAGCCGATGAGCTGGAGAAACTGCGTTCAATGGCCATGGCCGCCTCAAAATTAGGATTGGGAGTGAGCGCCGGGCATGGACTCAATTATCAAAATGTGCGGGCTATTCTGGATATCGAGCAGTTCGAGGAGTTGAATATCGGACATTCGATGATCGCTAAAGCGGTCATGGTGGGCATAGAAGCTGCGGTTCGCGAAATGCTGGAGATTATACGGAGGGCAAGATGAAACGACAGGTGAAGCTTAAAATGAAAGAAAGGGAGCCGTTGTGTCTGAAATTCTCGCACGGGTGTTTCGTAACGAGCGTATCGAAAGTGTACACCGGGGGCATCTTGCTGTTGTCAATACAGCCGGAAAACTGATCGCATCGGCGGGCGATCCTGCTGCACGAACCTATATTCGCTCGGCAGGCAAGCCTTTTCAAGTGATTCCGCTCTTGAGCGACGAGGTCGATCGACACTTTAATTTGACGGATGAAGAAATTGCCGTGATCATCGCGTCACACAACGGTGAAGCCGACCACGTGCAGGCTGTGCAAAGCATCATGCGGAAGGTGGGTCTCGAAGAGTCCCATTTGCACTGCGCGTTTCATCTGCCGATGCACCGGCCCAGCGCTGAAGCGCATCTTTTACAAGACTTGCCGAAATCTCCGGTGTACAATAACTGCTCGGGAAAACATTCCGGGATGTTGGCGCGCGCTCGTTTTCATAACTGGCCTTTGGAAAATTATCTTGACCCGGAACATCCGGTTCAGCGCGAGATTCTTTCTGTGGTCGCGCAATTTTCCGGCCTGCCGGTGGAAGATATCGGTATCGGCATCGACGGGTGCAGCGCTCCGGTATTTTATATGCCGGTACGAAATATGGCGCTCATGTATGCCAAATTAGCCAACGGAGCTTTGGCGCCGACAGACAGAATATTTGAAATGATGACCTCCCATCCCGCAATGATTGCCGGCAGCGCCCGCTTTGACACGGATTTTATGCGCGTGACCTGTGGCCGAATGGTAAGCAAAATTGGCGCTGAGGGAGTTCGTTGTCTGGCGGTCAAAGGAAAACCCTCCCTGGGTGTGGCCCTAAAAATTGAAGATGGGCACAAAAGAGCCTCCGAAGCGATTTTACTGGAGGTTTTGAAGCAATTGGGTTTGATTTCCCGCAAAGAGCTCGATCAATTGCTATTCTATCAGCGCCCGGTTATTTCAAATCATGCCGGTCTGGAAACCGGCTGCATTGCGGTCGATTTCAAGCTGCGGATGTCCTAGAAATCCGGTTGGAAAAACCGTCTGTCGTTCCACTTCCCGAAGGCGTATCGCCGAGGGCTTCTCAGCTTGGAGTCTGTTCGGCGAGGACGCCGTCGCGAAGGAAAACGCACTTTCCGATCGGATTGCGAGGATGTTTAAAGTTTTTAACAATTGAACCGGAAACCAAAATGAGTTGTAAAAGTATAATTGTCTGTTTTACTCACGATCCCACCCAACGGATTCATTTTAGGAGGCGAGGATAATTACCCGCAACGTTTGCACCTGTCTTTTTTTCTGTTTTTTGTTGTCACCCTTAGCCTGGCATTGTACACAAAACAATCCGGTCATCGATCTGGGAGAGAATCCCGAAATTTCGAACCTTATCGCCCCTTCGGTTGTTTATACCGCCTCATTCAAAAAACATGTCATTTCCGTTTTAGCAAGCGATCCGCAGGGTATTGGAGATCTGGATAAGATTCGTTATGAGATCGTCAAAACGGTTTCCAACCCGCCGGTTTCTCAAGGCGAATTGACCGACAGCGGCAGTCATAGCGACATCATTGCTAATGATGGGGTGTTTGTCGCTCAGATTGACAGCCGTTTTGCCCTAAACGATGTCGGTGAATTCGAGCTTCGCGTGTTTGCTGTGGATAAATCCGGCAATACCAGTAACACTTTGGCGGCGAAGATCTTTGTTCAAGCAGGAGTGGAGAATGAACCCCCTGAGATTGTGACCGTACAAGCGCCGACAACGGTTGCGGTCGATTCTTCCTTTACCTTTATTCTCACGGCAGATGTCCATGACCCCGAGGGATTGAGCGATATTCAGGATGTCATCTATGCGTTCTTCCCGCCCTCTTTTCCAACGCCGACCATTACATCCCGGCTGTTGGACTCGGGTCAATTTGGCGACGTCACAGCCGGAGATGGTATCTATTCCGCGGAGCTGAGTTCAGGTCTGTTTGGCCAGGCTGCTGATTATTTTATCCGTTTGCACGCTGAGGACAAAAGCGGTAACGTGAGTGGCGCCAAAGTTATTTCGATTCGCGGATTCTTTCAGAAGGGGAACAAACCACCCGTTCTTGCAAATTTAGTCGCGCCCGATACGGTGAAAATCGATCCGAATCAAGATACGAGAGTCCTGATCACCATCGACGTCTCGGACCCCCAGGGTCTCGGGGATCTCGATTATGTCCGGTTCCGCAGCTTCCTGCCTAACGGCAATGAGGCCCAGCAGAGTCCATTCGATTTATCCGACGATGGCGACCAGGACACCAGCGGCGATGAAACCGCTGGCGACGGAACGTATAGCATCCTTATCATCCTGCCCAGCTCCGGAGTTCCGACCGGCGATTTTCGGTTTGTGTTTCAGGCCAAAGACCGGTCCGGCGCCTTCAGCAATGAAATCGAGCATATTATGACTGTGACGAACTAACTGAATGATAGGCTTATCCTAAAAAGACAAAATAATTGATGGCAAAATGATTAACTTCATAAAAAATAATTATTGTGCCATTAAATCATTCTGCCACTTTAAAAGCTATTTGAATTATTCAGATTAGGTTAAAGTGTTATAGGTTAAGTTCTGTTTTACAGACTTTTATAGTACTATCGATGAACTTTTGCATTTTTTTGCAAAAAAAGATTAGGCCACAAAAATGAAATCTCACAAAAACGAAACCATTAGAAAATTTATTTTTGTGGCAGTTCAATTTTGTGACCTTGATTTTTTGGCTGCGGCTTCGCCGCGTTAGGAATAATCCAGGCTAAACCCAATTTAAGTATACTATACCATGAAACGACCTTTTGGGATTGCCTTTCTTCTTCTTAATATGAGCAGTCTCTGTTTTTCACAATTGTTACATAAAAATTCATTCCAGCTTGGCGTTGATTCTGAACCGTCTCCCGCAAGCAATTCCATCACCGATATTTTGGTTTTTAATCAAACTGTCTGGTTTGGCACCGGCGCCGGATTGAGCCGAACACAGGATGGCGGCCTGAATTTTGAATCGTTTCGAAGAAAACAGGGACTCGGACGCGGCGGCGTCTCCGCGCTTGCGATTTCGGAAGAAGCGATTTGGGTGGCAACCGGGTTTGACACCACCACGGAATTTGGAGAATTTCAAGCAGGGGGCGGGTTAGCCTATTCTACCGATGACGGCTTTAGCTGGAATTTTGTCCCGCAGCCGGGACTCACGAACGTGCAGAATATCACCTTTGATATTGCGCTGCGCGGGGATGAGGTCTGGATTACCAGCTTTGGCGGCGGTCTGCGAACCTCTTCGGATTTAGGCGCTTCCTGGGAGATAGTGACTCCCGACTCTTTGGTTTTCGATCCGGTCGCAAATTTAAATCACCGGGTCTTTTCCACGATATCAGCCGATGGCGTATTGTGGGTCGGATCGGCTCTGGGAATCAACCGTTCCAACGACGGCGGCTCGACCTGGACGAACTTCAATCATCAAAATCAGCCGTCTCCGATTTCCGGTAACTTTGTTGTCGCCCTGAGCCAACAGCAGTACGCTGACAAAGATATTATCTGGGCAGCAACCCGGGAAACCACCGTAGAATCACAAGATACCACCGAGTTCCGGGGTGTTTCCTGGACCGAAGACCTGGGGTTTACCTGGCGGACAGCCTTGCGCGGCGAAAACGTCCATAATTTCGCTTTCGATGATTCGGTCGTTTACGCTGCATCCGGGAGCGGACTTTATAAATCCATTGATGGCGGAGCCTCCTGGGCGCTTTTCCCGGAAATCGTCAACCCATCCGGTACGCGCAGAATTTTGGCAAACGAAGTTTTTTCGGCCGGTGTGAGCAGGAATCATATTTTATGGGTGGGGACGCGAAATGGCTTGGCAAAGACCTCGAATAACGGATTGACCTGGGAGGTTTTTCAAAGATTCACGCCAACCGGGCGAGATGATAGTCCGCGAACGTATGCCTATCCCAACCCATTTTCTCCCAATATCCACAATTCGTTAAATGGATTGGGGCATGTTCGGTTTCAATACAACACGACCCAGGCCACGCGGGTGACCCTGAAAATTTACGACTTTTCCATGCAGTTGGTCTTCACCGTGGTGGAAAACCAACCCCGACCCGCAAATTCCGATCTTTATGAAATCTGGGATGGCGCCGATCAAACGAATCGCCAAGTCGATAATGGGGTTTATTTTTACCGGTTGGACTTGGAAGGAGAGGGCTCTTTTTGGGGGAAGCTCATCGTCTTAAACTAACGAACTTGAAATCATAACCACAAAGGCACAAAAAAGGATTCGAGAATTTGAAAACTGTTCAGGATGTGAAGAAGTATGGCGTTTACCTCCCCCTATTTCTGTTGCTCTGGGTTTCAAGTCAGGTGTTTGCGCAAGGGGGCGCGGCAGGCGGCTTTTTGCGGATTGGCGTGGGTGCGCGCGCGAAAGCGATGGGTAATGCTTATGTGGCCCTGGCTCGCGGCCTCGAATCAAGCTATTACAATCCCGCCGGCCTGCCGTTACTCGAAAACCGGGAAGTTGTCGCTTCGTACCGCTTTCTTTCCTTGGACCGGCAATTTTCCTTTATCGGTTTTGGTTTGCCTATCCAGCCCAAAATAAGCGGCACCGGAGAGCAGGCGTTATCCGGCGGTCTTGCCCTTACATGGATTCATGCCGGAGTGGGTCATATCGACGGCCGCAATTCCGACGGCGCCTCTACCGGTGAATTGTCCAATTCCGAAAACGCCTTTGCCTTGTCTTTTGCACTCAATCCGGTTCCGGTGCTTTCGGTGGGGCTCACCGTCAAAGTGCTTTGGAACCGTTTCCCTGAAGTCGGGGGCAGCGGCCAAACGGTTTCTGCCTCCGGGGTTGGATTCGATTTCGGGGCTTTGCTGCGACCCAATTCCTGGCTTTCTTTGGGTGTTTCTATCAAAGATATCAATTCCAAATACACCTGGAACACGGATAAAATTTATGGCGAAGACGGATCCGAGGTGATCAACAAATTTCCCAAAGTCGTACGCGCCGGACTTGCTGCGCGCGTTCCCCAAGTATCGGATTTACTCTTTGTGTTCGATTTTGAAGATAGCAAAGAATTAGACAGCCGGGTGCATTTCGGCGCGGAGAAAGGCGTGCAGCACAATATCGTCGTACGGTGTGGATACGATGACGGATCGTTGACTGCCGGCGCCGGGGTCGATTTTGACATGTTCGGAAAAATGTCTCAGCTCAATTACTCGTTCGTGTCGGCCGGCAATCGGCCGCAAGAAGAGCATGTTTTTACCTGGGTTTTCCAATTTTGAGTCCATTCTAAAATGCTAGAAAAAGCCAGATTAACGATGCCATCGCTCTCACAACCGATTGTTTTTATTTATCAAATTTTCTTGCTTAAGCGATGGCATCGGTTTTTGGAGTGGACTCAATTTTAAAATACGGGTAACAGTTCACCGAGTAAAATTTTGGACGCTGATGAACGCAGATAATCGCTGATTTCTTGAAAACTTTTTGACGACTTTTTTCATCAGGCATTGGTTGATATTAAACTGCGTTCAAAAGTCCATGTTCTTCTTTTAATCTGCGGAAATCAGAGAAAATCAGCGTCCGAAAAAAGCGGGTGAACTATTACAAATACGGACATCGGGAAGGCGCGATCAGAGAGTGAAAACGTAACAATGAGGAGTTCGAAATTGTTGAAAACTGAAAATTGGGCAGTGCGTTTTGTTATCCTATTTTTGTGGTCAAGTGTGTGTTACAGCCAAGTGGGTCAGGGCGGCAGCAGCGGATTGGCGTTTCTAAAAGTCGGCGTCGGCGGCCGCGCCACCGGCTTGGGTGAAGCTTTTACCGCTGTATCCGATGACGCCACTGCAACCTATTGGAATCCCGCGGGTTTAGCCCGGCTGCCACAGGCTCAGTTTGCTTTTACCCACACCGAGTGGATTCAGGATATGACCAGCGAGTTTGCGGCCTTTGCTTTTCCTGCACTGCACGGCGTGTTCGGGTTGAGTCTTTACTCGAATAATATCTCCGGCATTGAGAGACGGACCGGCCCCTCCGACACACCTTTAGGCACGATCGACGCTCATGATCTGGCGGTCGGCCTCTCTTACGGACGTTCGATAAGCTCGAAGTTGCAGGCTGGGATCACGGTCAAATATCTTTATGAGAAAATATTTGTGGAAAGCGCTTCAGGATATGCCCTCGATGTTGGCGTCACCTTTCAACCGCTTGGCAAAGAGCTGAATTTGGCTGTGACCGCCCAAAATTTTGGCTCGATGGGAACCCTGCGGCAAGAAGAAATTGCATTGCCGCAAACGATCCGTTTTGGGGCGTCTTATCAACTCGCTCTCGGTTCTTTCGACAGCTATCTGCTGCTGACGGCAGACGGCGTCAAAGTGCGCGAATTGGATTTGCGCGGCAATTTTGGCGCGGAGCTGCGCGTACGCGATCTATTAGCATTCCGGTTTGGATACCAAGCCGGTCTCGATGAGAGGAGCTTCGGCGGGGGAGTCGGCTTTGTGTATAAACGATATCGTTTCGATTACGGATACAGTCCTTTCAAATCCAACCTGGGGGATAGCCATCGAATCTCATTTGGTCTGGACCTTTGAACGAGACTTGCTAGCCCGGACGAGACAGAACCAAAACCCTGAATCTGCGATCACACCTGTGTTGCGAATGTTCCAGATGCAATTGTATGTATCTCATTAGCGAAATGAGGGTTTTGGGCTTTTTAGCCTGTAAATATACCTTGACAGCAGTTAGAAAATATTGTATTTTCTAGAGGTTAAGCTATGGGGGGCTAAGAGCCAACAGGCTGAAATTCTTGATACCCATAAATTTGAATAAAAATAACTGAGCAAACTTTTTATACCGCCAACGGATGTTAATATTTGTTGTAGGAATTTAATCATGTGAACGAGACGATAAAATTCCCCGCAGAAATAGAAATCACACACAAAATAAGAGACGACAAAATGATTAAGATTTAAAGGAATTATTTTGTCGCCAATTTTCTATTTCAATTCTGTGGCAGTTCTGATTCTGTGGGCGGACTTTTTCTTGTCGGTTTGCCCCGTTGGATACTTTTGTGGAGATTTTAATTTACCGTTTTTCCTGTTCAGGCTGATATGAAATGAAACCTGAATGAGTCCCAATTTATCCCACGGGGTTTGAGGCGAAGCTTCGCTATATAGTGTCTGAACGAAAACTCTTTAAAATGCTCAAGCACCCGTC
>JBHHWX010000085.1:0-15434 GCA_046756745.1 bacterium
CGAGGGTACTCTTTTTCAGGAGTCCGGGTGGCGCCAGGTCGTGCGCTTCGAGGATGTCGAAAGGTTCACGGACGAAGATAGGCAATGGCGCAGAAGATTCCGAAGCGAGGAGTGTTGGTCATGGCGGGCGGGAAAGCCCTGGGAAGGCGATAAGCGGGGTGAAGGCTTTAACTTGAGAATTTCAAGGTGTGACCATGAGAGTCTATATGAGCCAGAGCAAGTGTCGACAACACCGAGGTGAGATGATGTTTCCTGGCCAGAAGAAAGGCGGGCAGCACCTGTTCGGTGCCTCCACACCCTTTGCAGCGAACCCGCTGGATTCGGATGGTTTTTCCGGAGGGACGCAACAAACGCAGGTAGTATCCCCAGCGGATGGTCTTGCCTCCGCATTTGCAGCACGGTTTAAGGTAGGTCTCAGGCCAGGTGACCAACACCGCAAAATAAGTCTTGACACTGTTGACAAATCAAAAAAGAATATAATAGTCCGGAAGGATAAAGTGGAGAAAAATTATTGAGAAAATAAAGTGGGAAATTTTGCTTTTGTTTTGATTAAATAATGTTAGAGATTACATCTTTAGACGAGAAATCTGTTAAAAAGCATTGGAGTGCAAAACTTTAGTTTTGCACTGTTTCAATGAAAACCGCAACGCTGAAGCGTTGCACTCCAGTACCATGCCTGAATAGTCTATCGAGATACGCGGAACAACTTATTCCGTCTTCAACGCCGGCAGCAGAGGAACTCGGAGCGCGATCAAAACCGCCACGGCGCTCGCAATCATACCGACCAGAAAAACCAAAATTAACGTGAAAAACAGCGACTGCCAGGGAATCTGTTCACTCGCGCTCAGCACATGCGGGGCAACCGCGATCAACGCCGAAACCGCGCCCATAAAGATTCCGAGGACAAGCAGAAATCCGTTTTCCGCCAACACCAGTCCGGCCAAAGTCGCACGTCGAAATCCGAATGCCCGCATGATTGCCAGCTCGCCCCGGCGCTCTATCACATTACGAATAAGAATGATTCCTAACCCCAAGGTTCCCAACAGCAGTCCGAGTCCTCCGAGTGTTTGGAAAGTGGATAAGTAAGTATTTTCAATCGCCTGGAAGTTGGCGAGTTTTTCCGCGGTTGTGACCGCGTCGAAACCGTAATCTTTGAGCGTGCGCTCTAAAATCCGGACGCTTTGCCGGATTTTGTCCCGGTCCGTTTCGATGAGAAAGTAAGCGTAGCCGTTCCGGCCCGGGAAGTGCTTCAAGAAATTATCTTCCGAAATCAGAACCTCGCTTTGAAAAATACTCTTTGCGATGAGTCCTACAAAGCGCAGCTTAATTTTTTCGCCAAATTCGTTGGTCATCGGGATGTCTTTGCCGAGTCCGGAGTGCAAAATCCATTGCACCGAGTTGGCGTCCCCGAAAGCCGGAATCACACCGGGTTCGAGCTCTCCTTCGAGAGCGCGCCAAGGGTTGGATTCATCGCCCGTTTCAAATTTCATCACTTTTGTAAATGTGAAGCCTCCCCTGGCAATCTGTATTTGAGTGACTCCGAGGATACGCGGTTTGTGAACTTCGTAAAGATTCAAGCAGCTCGCGTCCTCCCCGGGTAAAAAACGGAACGGGATGATCTGTGTTTGGCCGATGGCATCGGAGTCGGTTTCGGAAAAACCCAAGTCGAACCGTCCGTTATCCGAGCTCAAATCATGATGCAGCGGGATGTCGGTTTGCGCGACCAGTGAAAATCCTCCTGCGCCCGAATCCTTGCGAAGCACCTCTTCGCCAAAATCACGCTGATTCGCCCCGACAGCCACGATAACAAAACAAGCGCAGGCAACCAACGCTGCGCTGAGCATACTTCGTCCGGGATTTCGCGGACTGTTTTTTATCGCCATTTTGAGCGTCCTAACTGTGCGCGTATTTTGTAAAATCGACTTGTGGTGGGTTCGTAACCAAATCAAGAAAAACACCAGAGCTGAAATGAGTAACAGGGCTCCCACTCCGAAAAAGAGTCCCGCAGAAGCCGACGCATCCATAAAAAAAGTCGATGTAGTTAAAAGGACGGCTAAAGTCAAACTTGCATAAGCGATCATTTTTGTTTTGGGTCCTGCGTGCGCTGTCTTCATGGATGTCACGACGCCTGCCAGCAATGCCGGCGGAGGAATCTTGCAGAGCTTGTGAAAACTCAACCATATAGAAACAAAGATGATGAGTAATGAAAAAACATATCCGGCTGCAAGACTCAGCGGATTTACGTGTAAAAACAGAAAGGGCGAGCCCACTGCCGTAAGCCACCAGGTTCGCAGTCCGGACATCATAAGCCAAGCATAGCAAACAGCCCCGCCCAAGCCCAACAGCGCTCCGGCAACTGCGATTGCGCCGCCTTCTTTGAGAAATCGTGCCCGGACTTTCCGAGCCGAAAATCCCACAGCCAACAGCATGCCGATTTCATGTCCGCGTTGCTCGACCCCGAGCCGGAAGAGCAAACCAACGAGCAGCGCCCCGGAAATAATCAAAAACAAGCTAAACCCGACAAAAAGCCCGCTAAAATCCGTGGCGCCTTTCGACGCTGCCAAGCCTTGTTTCTTAACCGGCTGGAAGACAAAATCAAATTTCTCCGGTTCCATATTATCTAGAAACATGCGTTCGAAAAGGGCACGCGTCGAAGCGATATTCATTGCGGGCGCCGCGCCGAGTCGAATCGACGTCACGTTTCCAAAGCGGCTGCTCCAGAGTTTCTCACCGGCAGCAGTGGAAACGAATGCTTTTGGAGTGCCGCGATAGGCGTCCCAATAATCCTCGTCTTGCGGACGAACAGAGCTCAAATCGATTGGAAAAGGAGGATCCCAATCGGACATATTGCTCGCTTCCGCCATTCCGGGAAAATCGGGAGTGAGATTTCTATCTGACGCCAAGCCGGTCATGACAACAATGCCGCGCACTTTGAAGTTCTTTTGTTCGGTGATAAGCTCATCTTGTGCGCCAACGGTGAAATAACTCATCGCGATGGTATCGTTTATTTTCGCGCCTAAATCCTCTGCGGCCCAGGTATTGAGAAGAATCTCATTCTCCTGCAGCGCCGGGGCATTTCGGCCATTGGTCAATTGCAAAGTTTGAAAGGGCGGTCCCACATCTGTTTGCAACGCAGAAACTGTGGAGTACGGCAGGTGCCGGCCTCGAATCTCCATCGTATTGGCCAGATAGGTGAAGACGGATAAAACGGGAAGATGCAAATTCTGAGCGACGTTTTTAGTCAGGTCGACAATGTGCGGAGACAAAATCGACTCTTTGCTTGCCATGGCAAAAACATTGGTTTTATCGCTGAAGAGCAGTCCCAAATCCGCAGTCGTGAGCACGGATTTTAGGCTTGCACGTAATGCCAGCGCAGCCTTTTGGGTTTTTACTCCGGCCTTTTGCGAAACCAGGATGGCGTTCACTGCTTGCCGTTTCTCAAGAACCCTTTGCAAAACCGGCAGTGAGACAAAGGCGTTTAGAGGTAAATTTTGATTGGGTCGCAGAGAGAATCTTCCCAGTCCCCGATCCCGTATGACGCCGGTTAGGACCAGACGCGCGCGCTCGATAACGTCTTCCGTGTCTTTGCTTCCAAGCACCGAACCGCGGGCGATGTCGCTCGGTTTTTGAAAAGAGAGCACAATTTGATCGCCGATTTCAGCGTTAAGCTGGTTTTGTAAAGCTTGATTGATAACGATGGAATGAAAGGTATTTTCTGGAAGCTTTTTTAAGAGAGCGACCAAGCTTTGCGAAATGCCTTCCGGAGGCGGGTAGAAATCGGTGAATCGCCGGTCGACGCCAATGATGTTCACCCGGGAAGCGCGGGTTTGTGTTTTTGAATGAACGATATTTCCGCTGATAATCAGCGCCGGCGCGGCAGTTTCACAGCTTTTTTCAAAGTCCCGGATTTGGGATAAAGCCGGCGCCAATTCTTCCCTAAAATATCTTTTCGAAACCAGCGCATGATCGATTGTGCCCAAACGATCGAGAGTCAAATCGCGCAAGCTGCCACGCACCGAATCGCCGACTAAAAGCGCGCCGGTGAGTACAGCGGTCGCGACGGCAGCCCCAAACAAAACAGCCAGATGGATACGCCAGTAGTGACTTAGGCTTCGACGCATGCGCCCTCCTTGAGCTCGACTCGTTTTGGAAACCGCGCTGCGAGCTCCAGGCTGTGTGTGACGACGATCAAAATGTTGCCTTCCTGTTGATGAAGCTCAAAAAACAGATCGGCGACGTCATCAGCAATAGCGCGGTCGAGATTGCCAGTGGGTTCATCACAAAGTAAAATACTCGGTTGATTTATCATGGCTCTGGCAATGGCGACGCGCTGGCGCTCTCCACCCGAGAGGTGCGCCGGCCGGTGATCTACCCGCTCTGACAATCCGACTCTCGCCAGCAGCTCGTGCGCCCGTCTTTCCGACTCCATTTGATTGCTGATCTTAGAAGCGAATGTCGGGATGAGCACGTTTTCCAATGCGGTGTATTGCGGCAGAAGATGATGATCCTGAAAGACAAACCCGATGACTTTGTTTCGAAACCGGGCGAGATCCGGCTCTGTTAATGAACCTGAGTTCTGACCGTTAATTTCGATGGTTCCCGAGGTCGGCGTATCCAGGGCGCCGATTAAATGCAACAGCGTGCTCTTCCCTGACCCCGAGGGGCCGGTGATGACCAGCGAGTCACCCTGTTCCATCTCAATTGACACACCACGCAAGACCTCGACTGTGTGCTCCTCTGTGCCAAAATTTTTGACAACATTGTGAACAGATAACGAAATTGAATGGGAGGTGATGCTCATTGTCAAGCTTCCTTTCAATGTCGGATCGTAAATCGTCAAACAAATTACGAGGTTAGATAGCTTTAATGAAGCGTTCTCCTTCCAGCCGACATTTGTTTTCTTCAATTAATTTGATGAGTCCGGCAAGCAGAGAATGCTCAGCCAAAGGCCAAATGGATTTGTCCACATCGTCATAAACCTGTTTAACCAACTCCGAAGTTGATTGCGGCTTACTTGTGAGCGCTGCGAGCAGTTTTTGTTCCCGCTCACGCCGGTGCTCGATGTAATATTCAAGAATTTTTTTGGCGTCGCGGAAAGCCGGGCCGTGGCTGGGATAAAGTGTTCCACCGGCGTTCGATTTCAATAACTCCAACGAACGCATATAGGTCGCCAAATGTCCTTCCGGAGGGCTGATGACGATGGTTGAAACGGTGGAAATCATGTCCCCGGCGATAAACGCGCCGTAGCGGTTTTCATGAAAAGCGAGATGCCCGCGAGCGTGTCCGGGTGTGTGAAAAACCGTGAGTTTCCACCCGGAGCTGCCGTCCGGAGCTTTTCCCAGCTCGATTTCGTCGCCGTGCTCGAGGAGCCGCTCAAACCGGAAATCGGGGAGTTTTTCAGCGGTTTTTTCATGCGCCCAAACAGGCAGATCATAACGATATTGGCACTCTAACAGCGCGCCGACATGATCGGAGTGATGATGGGTCAGCAGGATACTTTTCAATATCCTTCCTTCTTGCAGCATCCAATCCAAATAATTCCACAACTTCTGCTGTTCTTCGCTATCGGACGACGCCGGGTCGACGATAAAAAGCTCGGATTCCCCAATGAGAAAGGTGTTGGTATGCGAAGCCGGAGGAAGGGTGCGGGTTTGCAAAGTCAGCATTTGAATTCCTGGGGTGAAGTAAACTTGATGCAGCGCTCCCCGTTCGTAGGAGTCCGCAAGTGTACGAATGTGTGCGATGAACTGCGTCACGCTTAAGCCGGAGAGCTCTTGCAACATGACAACTAAAGGAGGGACGATCAGCATCTCTCCGTGACTCCAGAGTCGAATCGCCTCCTCGGCTTTATAGAAATTCCCCTGCACAAGCTCACCCGGCCAAATCTCAGGGGCTTGATTGTCCGGAACCTCAGCCCAATAAAATTGGGTGGCGTATCTCACGGGCGAAAATTTCGGGGTTGTCAAATTGCTGATCGGATGAAAATCCGCGGCGTCGATGATCTGCTCTTCTTTCTGCAAAATTTCATTAAATTGAATTTCGTTGTTCAGGAGCTGCTTCCTGTAGCTTTGCAGCGACTCTGTGTCCGGGGTTTTCTCGCCGTGGGTGAGCAAAATCCCGGTTTCCTCAAATATCTCGCGGGCTGCTGCAACCACATAACGTAATTCATCGTTCGGGAATTTTCCGGGGTGCTTTACTTTGATGTCCACGTCCTCATCATCCACAGTCCCGCCCGGAAACGCATAATAGCCGCCGAAGAATCTTAGTTTCGGATTTCGCTCAACCAGGTAGACTTCTGTTGAGCCGGGATTTCTTGTGAGTAAAACGCTGACTGCTTTACGTGTTGCCATTTTGTTCCAACTTCACTATTTTTTCTTTCAAAATTCGAAGGGTGAGCTCAATAGTATCCAAATGCGTACGAAACGCCAGCACCGCTAAACGCAGCGTGAATTTATTTTCAATAACGGTCGATGAAATAAACACGCGGCCGTCTTTGTAAATTTCCTGTACCAGCTTCCGGTTAAATTCATTGGCGTCGCCCTTTTTCGGCACATACCGGTAGGTGACAACAGAAAGATCCGGGAATGGCCCCACTTCAAAGCCATCGAGCTTTTGAATTTGTTCGTAAAAATAACGCGCCAGCCATATTTTTTCAGATAAAGCGGCCCGAAACGGTTTTAAGCCCAGAAGTTTCAATGGCAGCCACAACCGAAGACCACGAAAGTGTTTCGTCAGCTCCGGCGAAAGATCCGCTGGCGAGAGCTCGTCTCTGGCGGCGATGGTGTCCTGCAGGTAATTCGGCATATAGTAGTGGGCGTCCAGTAGTTTCTGTCGGTCTTTTACCAAGACCGCACCTGATCCGTAAGGCAGGAAAAGGCCTTTATGCGGATCCATCACGATGGAATCGCTGGTATTCATACCGCGCAACATTTTCCGGCATTCATCGCAAAGGATGAAAAAAGCGCCGTAGGCGCCGTCGATATGGAACCACAGACGGTGCGCCTGAGCGATCTCGCCAATCTCCTGCATCGGGTCAACGGCGCCGGTATCCGTGGTGCCGGCCGAAGCGATGACCAGCCAGGGGTTCAAGCCGGTTTTTTTATCGGAAATAATCATACGCTGCAAAGCGCCGGCCTGCAAGCGATAGTTCTCATCGAGAGGAATCATTCGCACGATACATTCTTGCAGTCCGGCGATGCGAATCGCTTTGTCCACAGAGTGATGCACCTGCCCTGAAAGATAAATCACCGACCTTTCGATATCTTTGGGATTCAGGTTATGCGCGTCGCGGGCGGTGACGATCCCGATCAGATTTGCGATGCTTCCACCCGAGGTTAAATTACCCACGCTATTTGGGGGGTAGCCGATAAGGCTCGCCATCCATTGCAGTAACATATTTTCCATACGCACGGCGCCGGGACTGGCGAAAAATACGCCGGCGTAGCGATTGGTGATGTCGGCAAGAAAATCCCCAAATGCGGAATGAACGATACCGCCGCCGGGGATGTATCCCAAATGCCCCCCGGATGCAGGGTTGAGTCCGGGTCGATCGACGTTATCTTTTAAAAGCTGTAACGCCGCGTCGATAGGAATCGGGGTCTCGGAAATAGGGGAATCAAGTAGCTCGGCGCCTTTGTCTTCTGTGACAATAAAGGCGCGAGTATCATATATCGTGGTGAGAAAAGATTGTGCGTAGGTTCTTACTTTTTCGGAAAGCTCACTGAATTCTTCAGCACCTGGTTCGAGTTGACGGGCGACTTTTTCTAATTGTTTAATAGTGGTTAACATATTCTTTGAAGGCCGGAGATAGTCGGCTTCAGCCGACTTGAGCTATGAGCCTGAAAATTTATTTTCAGGCGTTTTTCAACTCTTCGCTTTTCCCTGCTTTGCAACCGCCTCCATCGCTTTTTTTACTTCATCCGGATCGCCAAGATAATAATGTTTCAGAGGTTCGAGGTCATCATTGAGCTCGTAAATCAAGGGCATGCCGGTCGGAATATTCAACCCGACGATTTCCTCATTCGAGACTTCATCCAAATACTTAACCAGCGCTCGTAGACTGTTCCCATGCGCGGCGATGACAACGCGTTTCCCCGAGCGAATTGTCGGCGCGATTTCATCATGCCAATAGGGCAAGAATCTATCCACAGTGTCTTTTAGACACTCCGTCAAAGGAATATCTCTCCGGTTTAAATCATGATAGCGCGGATCGTTGGCGGGATTCCTTTCGTCGGTTTTTTCAAGGACAGGCGGAGGAGTATCGTAACTGCGGCGCCAAATGTGCACCTGCTCATCACCGTACTTCGCTGCGGTTTCGGCTTTATTGAATCCCTGCAGAGCTCCGTAGTGTCGCTCGTTGAGCCGCCAGGTTCGCTGCACAGGAATCCACATGAGATCCATTTCTTCTAACATGAGCCATAACGTACGGATAGCGCGTTTGAGTACGGATGTAAATGCGACATCAAATATAAATTCTTTTTCTTTTAGAATCCGGCCGGCTTTTCTTGCCTCAGCAACGCCCTTTTCCGATAAATCGACATCGGTCCATCCGGTAAACCGGTTTTGTTTATTCCATTCACTTTCCCCATGTCTGAGAAGGACGAGTTTGTGCATAGCGGCGTCTCCTTCAATCCTTTGGTGTCCCTTTAGGCGCTTGGCGCCAAACATCGACAAAACTTTGTCGCTAATTCGAAGCTCAAATTCTCTAAGTCAAGATAAAAATTTAACGCAGTGGTCGCAGAGGAACGCGGAGAAGAAGCTTAAGAACTGCCCTTTTTCTCTGCGAACTTTGCGTTCTCTGCGCTAAAATGCATGACGCTATTTGAAGCGACAAGTCATCTTTTCGCAGCACGGCCTGCGACAAGACGCAGGAGCTTATTCTCCGCTCTTCTCCATACCTCTTTTCCCTAATTGGCGATTCATTTTATGGAGAGCCGGACCGCTGTCGCCGATGAGTTTCAACTCTTCCACAATTTCGCCGGAGGTTTTTTCTTCTTCGACCTGTTCTGCAATAAACCACTGCAGCTCCACTTGCGTAGCATAATCATTTTCTTTGACCGCGAGCGCGTAGAGATTGTTTATCAACTCTGTGACATGGTTTTCGTGTTGTAAAACCTGTTGGAAAACTTCCAATGGCGAGCCAAATTCCGACTGAGGTTTATCGATAGCTGGCAGCATAACCCTACCGCCCCGGGCATGTAAATAATCGTACAGTCGCATGGCATGCTCCATTTCTTCCTCGAACTGCTCCCGCATCCAATGGGCGAAGCCGCCTAAATTGATGGATTCGCAATAAGCCGACATGGATAAGTACAGGTACGCCGAATCAAGCTCGTGTTTAATTTGGTCGTTAACGGCGTTCGTGACTGTTTGATTGATCATAGGTTTCTCTCCTTAAATAAATAGATGTTTTAATGCGATTCGTGTAATGTTGTGGAATTGTCTTTCTTGATGCAGTGAATATAATTATCGCGCTCATCAAAAAAAAGGAAATTCTTGGCTTACCTTTAGAAACAAAACAGGCAGACACTTCCGATGCTGAAGTTCTGCCTATTCAAGAGAAGAGCTCCTCGGGTAGGACTCGAACCTACAACCTAGTGGTTAACAGCCACCCGCTCTGCCGATTGAGCTACCGAGGATCCTATGGGTAATTTTCGTTGACGGGAATTTATTAAATGTTTGCTTAATAGTCAAGATGTTTTTGCTCTTACCATATATATAGGTTGAGAAGCAATGTTTGGGGTAGGTCAAGACTGTGGCAAGAGTGCTATGGTTATTTCCATGAAGTTGTCGGGATGCAGGTTCTCGTAGTCCCTCTGACCTACTTTCAGATATTGCCACTTGTAACCGCCTTTTCTCCACGCGGATACTTTTTCACGCAACGCCGGGACACAGGTGGCCGTGGTCAACCGCTGCCGCAGGTCGAGCTGGTCGGTGTTTTTCTTTTTTCGTGGCATGGGTGCTTCCTGACATCCCGGATTTTTTATTCTAAAATCCCGTGCGCAGTGGGACTAGTGTTAACATCCCCCTAAATCCCCCTTCAAAGCTTATCGTGTCCCACATTTTTGTTGGATACGGGGGATTTTTTTCACTATATTACCTATTAAGAGTATGCGGTCAAAATTTTACTCCAGAAATCATAGCGCGAATACAAAGCACGATTTTCACACAGCCGGAAATTTCGCGTACGAAGCTGTCTTCTATGGTTTGCCAATGGCTTGATTGGCACAGTGCGAATGGTGCTTTGAAGGCAATGAGTTGTCGGGTTGCGCTTTTGAAGTTGCACCGTCGAGTGCAGTCTCTCTGAGTTTGGCCAGATAGAAATAGTAAAGGTAACAGGTGGCGCAAAGGGGTCCCGAATATGGAATACGTTGATGGACCGTTATCACTATCTTGGTTCCGGGCCGTTGTGTGGCGCTCAGATACGCTATCTGATACGAAGTGAACGATTTGATTGGGTTGGAGCTCTGGCAAAATTCCAAACTCACTTGCCACCCAAAGACGTCTTGCCGCGGGGCCCCGGATAAACCTCCCCGCAAGTCCCCTTTTGTGGGTAACGATAAGTGCGTAACGGTGGGAGACTGCTTCGCTGAAAAACGCTCGCAGAGACAGCTTTAAACTGTATTCAGTCAATCAATGACGTTGTTGACACACAAAGTAGGCAGTTGGCAGTTGGCAGTAGGCAATAGGCAATAGGCAATAGGCAATAGGCAATAGGCAAAAAACGGCGCATCTTTTTAATTGCTTACTGCTAATTGCCTACTGGAAAATTGCCTCGTTTAAACAAGTGAAGTCTTACAACATCTACAAAGTTTTGTCGATGTACGGCGCTAAGCGCCTAACCCTGACAGAGTCATCAATTATGTACATAATAACCTGAAAGGCAGCAACATGATAAAAGCAGTGATCTTCGACATGGATGGAATTTTGATCGACTCCGAGCCTTTTTGGCGGGAATCGGAAACCGCTGTCTTCGCCCGGATTGGCGTCTCCGTCACCGAAGAAATGTGCAAAGAAACCATGGGCATGCGGGTAGATGAAGTGGTGAAATACCGCCATGAAAAGCAGAAGTGGGAAGGGAAGTCCTTAAAAGCAGTGGAGATGGAAATCATGGATGAAATCGAAAGCCGGATAAACTTAAAAGGGGAGCCAATGCCCGGAGTCGATTACATTTTGGATTTTTTTCGCTCACGCAACATCAGGCTGGCGTTGGCTTCTTCCTCCTATGTCAGAGTCATCAACACGATTTTACAGAAGTTAAAATTACAGCAGACCTTTGAGATTGTTCACTCTGGAGAATATGAACAAAAAGGCAAACCGCATCCGGCGATTTATCTATCCGTTTTACGCAAGCTGAATCTCGCGGCGGCGGATGCCATTGCGATTGAGGATTCCTATAACGGCTTGCTCTCCGCTCGAGCTGCCGGTCTCAGAACCGTGGTCATTCCCGCGCCGAATATCCGGAATGAAAGTAGATTCGATAGCGCGGATATCAAGCTCAGCTCCCTTTTGGAATTCAGAGAAGAGCATGTGCGTTTCCTTGACAACACCTCGAAAGTGGAATATACAAACTGAAATGCTCTATATTATTACCGGTGAGCTTTTGCACTTTTTTGCAAAAAATTTGAATAAACCAACTCGCTAACTGAAGCAATAGAGTATAAGATTGATGGACTATTTGTATCATGAAAACTGCCATCAGGATACTGTGTGGATACCTCCTCATCGTTTCTCAAAGCTATTCGCAAACGGGCAGCCAAGACATCATTTTTGACCGCGCGCAAAACTCGGTGGGACTCAGTTGGGGATTACACATCTACATGAGTCAAGACCGAATTTTTTCTGATCAGATCTATTGGGGTGGTTCGCTTGTGACGGGGAGAGTATTCTACCAAAGAGGCAATCGCAACACTGTGCACCGACTCGATATAGGTTTGAGTCGAATCAATATCAGAGCATCCAAAACGTTTACCTATTTTGTCGGCGGAGCGCCTCAGCCCACACAACCCAGTACCGCATCGTATATCAGGGTGCAATATGGTTATGCCCGGCGGATCCTACATAAACAGAATTTTTCTTTGTTCGTGGGTGGGACCTTCGATAACAACTTTCATTTCATTGAATATCATTTTGGGCTGGATACAAACGATGGCAGCCTCACCTCGCATGCATTGACAACTTGGTTAAACGCGGTTTACCGCTTTTCCAAAAGCAAAAAAATGACCGTGGAATCGACTTTCGCGGTGATCGCCTGGATTGGTCGCTCCACATTTTCCGCTACCGACGAAGAGCGTCTGCGCGCATCGTCCGAGTTCTTGCATATTCTCAGTAACGGAAAATTGGCTTTCCCGGATAAATTCACGAAACTTCAGTTTTCGATCACCCACTCGGAATCGATTTTTTCAACGACCGATTTTTTCGTCACTTATCGCTTTGAATATCTCAAGTACCCCAACCCGCTTGAAATTCATGTCTTGAGAAACAGCATACAAATCGGGTTCGATTTTCATTTTTAATTTGGGTGAGCACTCAACTTTTTTCTGATAGCTTGTGCCGGTACCGCATGAGAAATTGAGACTTTGGATTGTAACCAATCACAGGGGATATCAAAGAGTTGTCATACAAAGATTAATACCCTGTGATCGGTTACTTTGAATTTATTGCGATTTGTTTTTGTTTTTTGGTTTTTGGGATTTAGGATTTCCGGATTGTCCGGCTTAGGAGACTTAAAGTGAGACTGGTTCCACTGCTGATTCTTTTCTTCTCGTTCTGGCTGAGCGGCTGTGACCAGCTTTTCTTTGAGCCGGAACCGAAAGATTCCCCCGTGGAAAATTTTAGGGTGCTCTGGAACACGTTCAACGAGCGTTACGCGCCCTTTAAACAAAGAGGCGTGGACTGGCAAGAGATATACGAGACTTTCCAGCCCCGGGTAGATGAAAACACACAACCACGGAGACTTTTTCTGCTTTTTGTGGAAATGCTGGCAAAATTGGATGACGGCCACGTCACATTAATCGCACCCAACGAAGAGGTCTGGAACGCAAACCGAATATTAAGATTGAAAATCGATGACGAGCTCTTCGATCTCGATTTGATTGTACGGCAATATTTAGAGGCGGAAACCGTTCTCCGGGCAGAAGCCTTCACTTGTGGCGTCATATTCAGGACGACGCAAAATCTCAATATCAGCATCGGATACATTCATATTCAGCATTTTCAAGGTGATCTGCCCAAAGTAATCGACGATATTTTAGAACGGCTTCAGAGCTCGGAGGTGATTGGAATCATCCTAGATGTGCGTCATAATTTCGGCGGTGATTTTCGAAACGGTCTCTTCGTCGCTTCCCGGTTCACAGACAGAAAAAAGCTGGCTTTTACCTCAAAAGCAAAAAACGGTCCCGGGCCGGACGATTTTGCGTCGCCGGTAAAGTGGTATATCGAACCCGGCGGTGACAGGCAATTTACGAAACCCGTGATAGCGCTCACAGACCGATATACCATCAGTGCGGCAGAACGCACGGTCATGGCGCTGAAAGAGCTGCCACACGTTCAAATAATTGGCGACTCTACCTCTGGGTCGCTCGGCGAGAAAATTGGCAAAGAGCTGCCAAATGGCTGGTTTTTTACTTACACGCCGCAAATTGTTTTCGCCGCATCCGGAGAGTCCTACGAAGGAAAGGGCATCCCGCCAAACACTTTTATGACAAATACCAAAAAGGACGCCGGAATTTCAGACCGTATCTTGAACCAGGCGATTTTCGAGATGTTGCGTTTGTTAGCAGGAACAAAGTAAGGGATCCTATTCGAGAATAAGTGGATGGGCCGAAAAGAATTAAACCACGAAGTACCCGGCGCGGCAGAGCCGCAAGTAAAGACACCTCAAATCGGTTATGTACGATGCAAATTCACCGAGTGAACTGGATTATTGCAATGCCGCTTATTTCAAATCCAGGATTCTGCGCAATTGTTCATCCGTGACCTTGAGCAAATCACTCGCAGGAAGCCGTTCGGTCAAAATCCGCCAATTTTCATCTTTGCTGAAAAGCTCTTTAAAAATTGGCAGTGATTCATCAACCTTTCCGGAGTTGGCAAGCGACACCGCCGGCCAAAATTTCATCTCGAGGTTATCAGAGTACATCTCTTGGGCGGTGCTATACTCACGCAAAGCGGTTTCGACCTCGCCTTTCTCGAGCGCCCGGTCGCCCGCATTCATATGACGATAAGCCCGGTAAATTGTTAACAGTCTTTTCAACTCTTGCACCGGGTTCGGGTGGTCGTCAATCCGCAGGTCGATCAAACGATCTTCCCAAACCTTGTCGGTGGATTCTTTTTTTACAACGATTAAAGCGGCGGACTGTTTCCCGCGGATATCGCCGCCGGCTTTTTGTCCGGCCTCTAAGGCTGCCAATAGACGTTCGGCCAATTGGCCTTCAGCTTTTTCGAAGGCTTCAGCCATGGCCGGCCACACTCTATCGCGCAACATGAGATTGGCTTGTACGGAAAAATTATCTTTGTTGATATGCCCGGCGTCTTTAATGCAGCGTTTGCCTGTCCAAGCGGCTGTTCGGCCCTGAGCATCGACAATGGCAAGCTGCCGGACGTCGCGTCCCTCGTCCGAGTCGATTAAAATCTTCAAAGCTTCTTCAGCGCTTTTGCCTTGTTTAAGGAGGTCCAACCCGCGCGGACCGAATGAGGGATTGGTAAACGACTGCGTAGCAATGGCCCCCACCCCGGCTTCGGCCCAAGGGACGCGCGTGCCCACGCCAAACCAGTGTGTCTGCACGGCCACACCCATTTCACCGCTTTCGGGATCGCGCGCCACGATAGAGAAAGTATGAGCCAATCCGTCGGCGTAAGGTTGTTGTGACCAGCCGTTGATTGGAAAAATCAAGCAAAAGAGAAGAAGCGTTTGACAACAAAATTTAAACATGTGAACCTCCTATTTTATCCGTCCGTCAGGTGGGGTGCAGCTTTGCACCCATCGTGCTTTGCTCGTTAGAAGCGACGAGCTTGGAATATTTTCTTAGCGAAGGCGTCCCGCCGAGTGTGTTTCTCTTTTTCTTAGCGAAGGCGTCCCCGCCGAGCGTATTTGCCCTGAAGTCTGTAACCAAAAGCCCCGGCGAGACGCCTTCGGGCAAGTGAGCGTGAACTTTTGTGCCAAGTTTCTAAAGGGGATTTTAAGCCCACATCGAGCTTACCCTAACGCGGTTGAACCGCACGTGAAAACAACTCAATTCAGTATAAAACAATGGTCAATCCCTATTGATTGATGCAATAGGATTATTGGATTGACGGATTACTGGATTATTGTGAAATATCATTTTACATCGATCCAGAACTCCAAGAATCCATCGATCCGCGCTCATCATCCTTGAACTTTAGCAAAATTTGCAATTTTGTGCAAGACTTGGGTGAGCACATTATTTTTGCTTGAT
>JBHHWX010000086.1:0-15400 GCA_046756745.1 bacterium
TAACCCTGACAGAATTTTTCAACAAGGCCATGAATGAGGAGGTAGAGTGATGTCGTGTTCGAGAATATTAATTGTCGATGATGAGGCAGGGATTCGAGATCAGTTGGCGAGATGGCTCAACAGTGAAGGTTATACTGTTGAACATGCCGAAAACGGGGCAGAAGCGCTCTCTTCTGTTAAAAAAAGCAATTTCAACCTCGTCCTTCTCGATCTCAAGCTGCCGGATCTGGATGGGTTTGAAGTTTTGGAGAAGATACATAAGGGATATCCTGATATTTGTATTATCGTGCTGACGGGTTATGGAAGAGATGAATCCCCGGCACAGGCTCGCAGGCTTGGCGCTTTTGATTTTTTTGAAAAGCCTATTCAATTCGACGCACTCAGCCAGCGCATTGACGATGCGATAAGCCAGTTCTGGGCCCAAAAGCAAAATGAATATCAGAGTGAGGAAAAGCAGCGACAGTTTCAGTTTGAAAACATCATTGGCGAAAGCCAACCGATGCGCGAATTGTTTGATATCATTAAACGGGTCGCCGATACCGATGAAACCGTTCTCCTCTTAGGCGAAAGCGGCGCCGGCAAAGATCTGGTCGCTGGGGCCATTCATTACAATAGCCGGCGCAGAAAATATCCGCTCATTACGGCCAATTGCACTACACTGCATGAAAATTTGGCAGAAAGCGAACTTTTCGGCCACGAAAAAGGCGCCTTCACCGGCGCGACCGAAAGGAAAATCGGTAAAATGCAACAGGCGCATTTAACCAGTTTGTTTATTAACGAAATTGGCGAGCTCTCGCCATTGCTGCAAGCCAAGTTCCTGCAATTCCTGCAATATAAAACTTTTGAACGCCTGGGCGGCAATGAGCAAATCGCGGTTGATGCCAGGATCATCACGGCAACAAATATGAATGTGGAAAAGGCCGTTGCGGAAAAGCGGTTTCGGAAGGATTTATTTTTTCGTCTCAATCGATTTGCAATCCGGGTACCGCCATTACGGGAAAGGCGCAGCGACATTCCGCTTCTCATCACGCATTTCATCAAAGCCTGCAACCGGCGCAATGGCAAAAATATCAAAGGCATATCACCGGCTGCGTTGAGGTTGTTCGATAATTACTCGTTTCCCGGCAATGTCCGTGAATTGGAAAATATCATAGCCCAGGCCATGCTACTCGAGAATAGCAATGCTCTTCAGACCGAAACCATTTGTTCCTGCCTTATTCAACCAGTCTCGGATGCACAGCCAAATTACAGAGACATGACCTTTCGAGATGCAAGAAATATTTTTGAAAAGGCCTATTTTTCGCAAATTCTCGATAAAGCTGGTGGAATTATTACAAAAGCTGCAAAATTAGCGGGATTGGACCGGGGTTATTTTCGTAACAAATTGAAAGAACATGGGTTGTGGGAAAGGTATTAAGACTTGTTTTTTGCAAAAATTAATGTATTTTCCATGAAAATATAAATTGTGATTTTATATTTTCATGGAAAAGCCCTATGTACCTTAATCGAAATCTGACAAAATCCTATAAGCAAACATGTTAAAGTATGTAGTCTATTTGATTTTCTAACCAAGCACATATTGCATGTTCGCAAGAATTACAAGAATTAAATGAGGAGAACCCGAAAACTCGTAAAAGCGCGATTTAAAACCTCTTCGCGAAGGCGTCCCCGCCGAGCGTTTTCTGCCTTAAGTGGGGCAAAATAATTTGTATTAAAGCAGAAAGGCCATGGAGACACTTGCCCATCCAATCCAATTGAATTCAATAAGGTTTCTTTCTACGGAATTTCAATATCTGTGGGAGGATTTTTTGAATCGTTTTGCCCAAAATCGTTTTGCCTTTCTTCGTTAAAATCGTTACCTCACCACCACAAATTTCTCCACAACCTCTGCATGTGCCTCTCCCCTTCTTGCGATCAGTTTGTACAAATAAACGCCGTTCGCAAGCGTGTCGCCGGCTTCATCGCGGCCATCCCACTCAAACTGATTGAACCCGACCCCTGCCGGGAGAAAATCGTCTTCGTAGATTAAACGCCCGGCAATCGTGTATATTTTCAATCGGATTTCTTCGGCCTCCTGGGTCAGAACATAGGTAAATTTCGTGCGGTCGTGAAATGGGTTGGGATAATTCATCACGTTGGTGAAAATAAAATCTGAGCTGACCAGAAAGCCGGTCTGTGTGTAAGCGATATTTCCGGAGGCGTCTTCAATCAGCATTTCCAAAACATGCTCGCCCTCTTGCAGCTCAGGCTTGAAAATCACCACCGCCTTCAGAGCCGGATCATCCTGCCGTTCTTGTGGCCAAAAAACCGCCTGCGCCGGCTCATTCCCGTAAGTGACTTTTTGGCCGTCCAATAGCATCACGATCCCGGAGGTATCTGCGAAAGATTGGGACCCGGAATCTCTCAGCTCAGCCACAATCTCCGGCTTCTGTGAAACAAACTCCCCCTCCCCTAAAGTGCGGCCATCAAAGGTGAGTCGTACTGTGGGAGAAAGCGTGTCTTTGACCACCCAAATACTGAAACGCGCAGCGTTGTTGCTTTCGTAGACTTCCGTGATCTTATCCTCCGGGTCGAGGCTCGCGGTCACGTCGATCTTCCCGGATAGATTATCCGTGGGAATGGACGCCTGCAAAGTCACGACCTGATCCACCGCGATGCTCTCGGCATGAATGCGATCCAAAACGATTGTTCCGGCACGGACATCGGGCGCTGAAAAGTCGATAGCCAGGCTGTCAACCGGCGTGAAACCGAAATTTCCCACCCGGATCTCAACCTGTGCATCATCGCCCTGTTGAACGGTATCGGAAACAACGGTCACGGCTCTTTGTCCCACAACCACATCGGCAGCGGGGTCGAAATCCACACCCCAGGCGTGGAGCTCGGGAGATTCAAGCCCATCTTGCGAAAGGAGCTGCGCCAACAGCCTGATTTCGGGATAGGTTTGCGGATCGATGTCTTGCAAATCGACCTGTTTCTGAGTTGTGGAAGCCGTTTTCAACGTGTCAACTCTGCCGGAGTTTTTGTTGTTTCCGAGCACCTTAAATTCGGCGTGGCTTTTTGGAGGCATTTCAACGACATCAAGAGTGAGGGTGCGCCACTTCAAGGCCGGTCCGATTTCCGGCGAGGTCATCTTTCCCGATTTCTCCAAGCGGAAAAGGGTATCGCTGACAGAAACAACTCCGTTGCCTGATCGACTCAGAATTTCGGGAACTGTTCCCATCGCAGCGCCTTTTCTACCGATAATCGCCCAGGAATCTCTCACCCCAACCTGTCGCGTTAAAGCGCTGCCAATACTTTCTAGGGCCACATAAGCGTTCTCGGTCATGGAGACGCTGCCCTCATCCCGGATGGCAGCGAGCACGATGCGACCTTCGGGCAAGCCATTGATAAACTCGGCCATCGCTTCGGCATTGGCAGGATCAATATACGTATCAAAGCTTGGATTGGATAATAACCGGCCATGAGCTTGATCAAACACCGCAAGGTTGTGACCCCGTAAATTCTGCCCGGCGACGTCGCCGTTCAAAGACAACAAGGCAAAATTCCCATCCAGGAGGCCGGCAGATTCCGCTCGATAGACTAACTGTCGCTGCGCCAGGACCGCCCGGTGACTTGGCAGGAGATCAATACCCGAGATCGAATTTTCGTCAAATTGGGATTTTTTTGACTGTTGCCAGCGGCTGGTTTCTTCGGGCACATAAGAAAACGACGACCTCACCCAACGTGTAAAGTGAGCGCCATCGAAAGTACGTACTCGCCAATAATAAACCCCGGGGGTTATGTTCGTCCGCCATTTTGTGACTAACAAACCCTCGCTTATTGCAGGAGATTGCATCAAAAAAGGAGTGTTAAACTGAGCCGAAGTATCTAACTCAAAAGAATAAGTCAAATCTTCGACGGCGCTGCGGCTGTTGTTGGTAACCAATTCTATTTGTGGCTCAGAAACCACTGCAAACTCAAAAGGTTTGAGAAGACTCAGCTCAGACGAATAGACCGGAATTTCATTTTCCGCAGTATTGTTTAATTTATCATCTTCAGCAATTCGATTAAACGGGTCGACCTGAACTTGAACGCGATAGAGCCCCGGCGTCTTCGGGATATTCCACACGACTGTCAAAGAATCCGTTAACCCAACGGGCGGCACGGTTATCAAGCCCAGCGGCTGCCCCTCCCCTTCTGAATCAAAAACGGTAAATTGCACTTCAGTGCTGTCTTCAGGTACCATTCCATGATTTCGAATCAGAGCGGATACGGTAGCGGTGGAATCTTCGATTAACAAGAAATCGGCGTCGAACTTAATTTCTCCTGACTGTACAGCCAATTCAGGCTTTTTAGATAAGGCAAGATTCAAAGCCGGGTCGCCAATAAGCGTATATTGATCGACGACCATGCGGTTACGCGTTTGGGGGCCCAATTGCCGCCAAACAGATATTTTCGCCAGGGTCGTGGCTTCGGCTATCCTTCGAACATTTTCACGAGTGACCGCTGAAAACAGGCCATCCAAAAGGAAAAAATCTTGGGTCACAAAACCAAAGCCAGTGGAGCCCCAATAAGCAGCCGCCCCCATCTCATTGAGAACGTACAGCTCTGACAAACTATTGAGCGAAGGGTTGGCGAATCTGGCAGAGTGGCACGACATGCCCGTCATAAATGGAAATATCTCGGAATTCTGCCAATCTTCCGGTTGACCGATAGAAATATCCCAGACGGCGCTGCCGCCATGTCCCAAAAAATTCACCCATAGAGCGCCCTGGCTTATCCGCTCAGTAGCGATATGCTTGAGAGAGACAGTTATGGCTTCATCCGTGGTCTTATTGATGTTGGTTGCACGTGCAATCAAGGGAGGGGCGTCCAGGTATCTCGAAATCAAATTCTGAGATTGAGACCGAAAGATGCTTTGTTCAGTGCTGTTTATGCCGCCGTTAAAGAAAAGAAATTCCTTGTTCCAGGAAGCAAAGGGCTGTTGCTCGTAAGAGATGATTTTATTGACCACGATCTCGGCTTGCTCCGGCGTCTCTACCGGAATGCGACCGATGAACATATCGGGCAGAGCATCATCCTCGCCATCGAGCGTGACGAACCAGTTGTCGCTAACCGGGTCGCCATAGGTGGGCACGAAATTGACTTTGGAAGTTGGCCCCAAATGCTTTTTCGGATCCCAAGAGGCGTCGCCAAAAAGGAGCACAAATGACGGCGCCGGTTGCTGCCAATTTAAGAACGTATACGTCAAGAATTTTTTTATGGCGAGAGGATCGATAATTCCGTCGCTGAATTCATCATAGACGTCCTGCACCTCCACGACCGTACTGCGAAAGCCATCGTGCTCCGTTCGGTAACGGGCCAATTCAAGGGCAGATTGTGCAAAATTGGCATGAGTAATGATGAGGTAATCGGCGCCCTGGGTTGTGGCGCGTAAATCGCTCTTTCTATCTGCGATGATTTGTGTTACCCTTCTCAAGCCACGACCGGATACGCCGTAATAGAAATGTTCGCTTGAAGAAGTATCGGTGAAGGTGACGCGATATCGAAACGCCCGTTCATGGCGCATGGTATCTGACAACACCGCAGAACCGTCGAATCTATTGGAGATCACCTCTTTGACAGAATCCGGTGGGGCGCCCTTCCAGCCGATGAACGCCCAGGAATCCCGGTCCGCGACTTGGCGACTCAGACTACTCCCCAGCGATTCCAGCGCTTGATAGGCCGTCTCCGTCATATTTCTCGAGCCCTCGTCCCGGATTCCGGCTAAAACAATCGCCCCGGCTGGCAGGGAATGGATGTAATCTGCCATAGCATCCGCTTGGTCTGTCGATGCGTACGTATCGAAATTTCTGCTTTCCGCGTCACCGGTTTGGGTATCGATGACCACTAAATTATGTCCGCGTGTTCCGAAGTGATAAGCTTTAAAATCAGCGGAGATTCTGGTAAAGTCACCATCGTCAAATCCGGCGGATTCCACCCGGTAGAACGAGAGCTTTTCCGGCGCCGGTTGCCACATCTTAGCCCGACCTGGTTCAAAAATCAGGATCTTCTCATCCTCAAAATTGACCGCCGAGTACGCCGTGATCGTGGTCGTTTCGTTGGACGCTTTAAATTTTAATTGGCTCTTCTGCACCGCATGAACTCTGGGATAAATGATTTCCACCCAGTCCAGATAAATTTGGTTAATGCTGGTTCCGGCTACCGGTATCAACTGCAAGTCAAACCTGTTGGCGCCATCCTGTAGTATGCGGGTGGGAATGGACAGTTGCCACAATAATTCGTCTCTATCATCGAAGAAGGCATCATCGACGATTTGATTGTTTATCGAGAGCCGAACGTGATGATCGGGATTCACCGGATCGAGGGTGGTTCCCCGAAGACGTATCCGTAGAGTACAGGTCTCGACCTGCTTGAACACGCCACTGACGTTGAAATCGAAGACCTCTCGTTCATTATCGAAGAAATACCGCCATATCCAGCCCTCTCCCGGGTCGAGCGTACTGCTGCCATTCCAGCGATAAAAAAGGGAGTCTTTCTCGATGTGCACGGTCTCCCAGTAGTAGGGCGCGTTCTCGGCGCTCCCGGGCGTTTCACCCATCAGCCGGTATCTTTTGCCCGGCTCACCACCCGACGTCAGCCAGTAAACGTTGGTGTCCGTATAGAGGTCGAAGAAGCGGTCTTGTCCCCGGTACCGGTCGGCATAAAAATAAAGCACGTTCCCGGGGCCGAAAGTCGCGCCCTGCGGACCTTCTATCCAAAGGGGAATCTCTTTACCTTTGTTGATGATCTTGAGCGTAGACAAGTCGATCCCATTTGGATCGACTCCGGCATGGACCAAATCATCATAGCTCAGGGCATAAATCCCCTCTTGCTCGATCAACATTTTGTAGTGCGCTGCCAGCGGGTCGAGTGTGGTGCGAACATCCGTCTCGCGTTTAGCCGCCTTCGTCCGAAAGCCTTTCCGTGGATTGAGCAGGGACCTCCCGATCAATCTGTCAAAAATACCGGGGGGAGTTTTGGCGGATGGGCTGCCGGCAAAAGAGCGCGAAAAGGAGACGCGTAGGGTCAGGGCAGTATAAAATCGCACGGTTTTTTGGGCCGGGTTATATTGGACCGGATTGACCTGCACCCGAATGACCTCGCGTCCCCGCCAAACGGCTCGCTCTGAAAGCCCGGCTAACTGAGCCGGCCAAAACGAATCGGAGTTGTAGATGGCGGGATTCGGCACATACGATTCTGTCATGCCTTTCAAATTCTCTTCAAAAAGAATGTCCGAAGCTGGCGCGACGTCCACGTCGGTAACGGATTCAAAAGCGCTTGCAAGGACGGTCAAGGAGACTTCGGCGCCGGCAGGAATCTGGATGAGGGTTCCGGTCTGAGGCAGTTGCGGCGCCCCGGTTTCCGTGCTCATAGCGTATCCGTCCGCAAGCACGCGTTGGAATTTCCGATTCCCGGATAGGACCGGTTCCAACTTAATAGCAAGCGGCCGGATAGAAAAAACGACATAGGAATCCGTCGCTTCGATGACTTGAAATAGGGGCTCTCCGCTCGCCGCTAATGATGAGTGACAGCTAACCATGACCAGTCCGCTGAGAACAAGCGAGTTTCTTAAAATCGATAACATCACGTTGAAATGATAGGTTAATTAAAGGGGGTAAAGTAAGAAGAAAAGTATTAAAAAGCGAGTCGAAAATAGTTATGAACGTAATCGGTCAGTTACGGTTGTCAGTCAGGATGGGTCATTCGATAGGTGTTCACGCTTCAGCGTGTTGGTGTACCGCCCCTCCCAGCCACTACAGTTATGATGTTGGACAGGAATTGATCACTCTATTCCCTCGGTTGCCATTTCAGGAATTGTCAATGGTTTTCCTATCGCTTCACTCCCAGTTGTGCATTAACTCTTTTTGATGGAGAGCAGCCCACTCAATAACCATTGACTTAGCTCGGTGTTGTAAGCTACCGCGTAAAATAGTAATTGGATTATTGTTAACCGATAAAAGTCATAATTTGTCAGAGTGACCACGACGATTCGCCGTTGAATGGATGGAATTGACCGTCGTGTAATGATGGAATTGCTATTTCAACTATGGAGAAACAACGATTGACTACACGACCTCCGGCGGGGTTTGCAGTCGTGGCTCAAGCGATGGTTTAGAGACTACTCTGTTTTTAAACTTTTTCTGGATTTCAATTGCCTGCTCAAATAGTTTATCAAAATCATTTTCACAATTCACTTCTATTCTTAACCGCTGTTTGCGAACTTCTTCAACTATATTCAAATCGGTATTGATTTTTTCAAGCATCTTCTTTACTCTACCGCTCACTATATGTTTGCAGTTCCAGCTTAATAGATAGTCGATTTCATGCCAAACAGCAACAGCCAAATGAGAAGCGTCCAATTTTGCTTTTTCAGAAATTTCGAGAGCATCGAAATATCGTTGTGCAAGTCTTTGAATTTCTTTGTTAACTTCTAAAACGGGTAAGTCACCGACTGCATCAAACCGTTTTTTAGCAGCCGCCTTATCTCCAGCAGATATTTCTTGGATTACAAATGGTGAAATAAAACAATCGACTTTAGGGCGAACCACATCCCACCACTGAGTTGTCATTTGCTGGTGTGCTGCTACAATTAAGTCTCTGCTTGGTTTCGCTGTCACATAACTGACAACAGTTGATTCAATATAAACGGTTGGATTCATAATAAAAAAGATAGTGATTGCGACAATATAATACAACTGGTTTCGATATGTCCCAAACATCTATCTCTATGGCCCGAACCTCCAAATGAAACAATTTCCATATTTTCATTCCAAACGATGAAAAATGATTGAGCAAGAACCGCTTTCCTCTTTGATTTCAATAATGGACATGCCTGAACGATGGGTCGTTAGATGAATCTTTCCTTCCCAGGTCTGAAGAAAAGGCAGCCGCGATTCAAAAAAGAGTGATTCCGTGGTGAAATGGTTCAGAAGACTTCCATCTTTTGCCGTGATGAAAACATGCGAGTTGTGCCCGATCTGCGCCATTGCAATAAACCGCTTGGTCACCAGCGGGTTGTTGTTAAGGATTCGTCCATCTATTTGCCACAGGCGATTGCCGGAAATATTGTCATATGCCACGAGGGACGTTGGATTGTTGATGCAGAGCACGCTTCCGTTTTCCGAGATGCCGACCGGTGTTTCATAGTTTCCATGAGCATTCTCTTGCATCCAGAGCAACTCTAAATGCCGGTCATAAGTTTGTATCAACACTCTTTTCGACAATCCGCTGCGGCCGACGACAGTAAAAATTTTACCATCGGCGGAGACGGAAAGCGACCAAGGTCACGTGGCTGAGCTCGTCAGAAAAAGCAGCGCCAATGTCTCTTTCCAGCAAGGTTCGACCGGATTTCATTTCAAACAGATGAATGAAGCCGGATTGGTCAACAGTCACCAGGGTATCCTCATCGAGCAATTGTTCCCAATACATCTGCATGCGGCGTTGCCAGAGAATGGCTCCGCTATCCGCATCGATGACGATGAGGGGATTGCCATCCAGCATATCCCAGCCGGAATACAGGTATTTTCCCTGATGCGAAAGCCGGAATCCCGCTTCAAACTGATTGCGCCACATTACGGTCCCTTCGGAGGTCATCACTGCTTTTTTAATATACGGCGTTTTACCTCCTCGTCCTCCCGGTGAATAGACAAATAGTGCCGTGCCAAAGTCAAGAACGGGAGTGTGAGCCCATCCCGATCAAGAGCGATAAGATAAATTCGCTGTATCTCGGAGTGGGAGCTTAATTTGACGCCGGTATACTCTGCCAGGCCTTCGTTTAGTTCCAGGCATCTTTCCAAAGAGTCTGCATTCAGATAAATCTTTCGTCTCAACTCCCTGAATATTAAAGCGCTCTTGATATCTTCGATTTGTTTTTCCCCGGTCTCGTTTAAAGCTTGTTTCAGAGCTTGCCATTCTAATTGAATGAGAATTCTTCCATCTTTTTCATCCAAATGATTGTTGGTAGGATTTTTTGCCGGCAAGCCTATTTTGTCCTGAATTCTATGAAACAATTCATGCACGATCAAGCTGGCTCTTTCATATTTATCTTCGGGTAGCGGCCAGATGATCATCGTCCATTTATATCCAGCCCCAGGCAAATGCCGTATTCGCGATATTTTCTTCTTTCGGCAATTCCCCAACATAAATACTCCCCTCGCGTTTCAAATAGCCTACTTCATCCGACTGATTTGCTGTAATTGTTCTATTCCTGGGATTTACAAAAAGCATAGGCCCATAAAGCTCTACACCCCAAAGCTGAGCATTGTCTCTTTGAGAAATGGTTAAAGCTTCTTGAAAGTATTGGTAGGCGAGCGCGTTATCAATGTCGTCCTGTTGAGCCGAACCTGCTCTGACGAGAATTACTATTAAACTGAGTAAGATTAGAAAACTTTTCGTTTTCATATAATGATCTCCTGAACAATTAGGGACGTTGTGCATCTAACCAACCCTCATCTTAAAATCTATTAGAACGATAATTTACTAATCGCTCTAACGAGTTTTTGGGCGCGTTCTTTATCATTATCCCCCTCTTCCCACGGCGAAATATCCGGCTCTATGCCAGCCAGCTCATTTTCCCCGTCAGCGCGGAAGCGCACACAGTCGGGCATGCGAACCAGTAATCCCGTGTGCTCGAGATAGGTGTGCACGCCGCCGTAGGTGTAGCCGCATCCGGCGCCGTAGGTTCGCTCCCCCACAATGACCGCCGCATCGTTGTATTGCAGCAGGGTCGCAAAACCTTCGGACGCCGATGCTGTTCCGCCGTCAACGGCAACGAAGAGCGGCCCCGAGTAAGCGCCCTCCCGAAATGGGAAATACGAGAAAGAAGAAAGCGCATATTTTGATTTTAGCTGAGCGATCTCTTCATTTTCTAAATATTCAAATACCCCGCAGCCATACGGCTGTTCGATCAGCAAAGAGCAGTCAGGCTGCGCTTCCGGCGACTCCCACAAAATACTCAGGTCGCACCCCGCACGCGCTTGTTCGAGTAAGCTTGTCAGGCGCTCGTACCCCTCGCGCAATATCTCTCGTGTTCGCGGCAAGAGGTCCGTTCTTGCAAGATCCTGCTCAACCCAGCTTAATTTTCGTTCGAGGGTGCGCACCGAATGCGGGTGCTTGATGAAGGAGCCGCCGGCACAACGAAGTTTTTTCGAAGTAAAAAAGCGGGCAACCGCCTCTGACCACTCAGACCCGCCGCCGTTGCCGGTGACGTCGACGACTAACCCGTTTATACCAACCCCCTCCAATTGTCTGATCCGCTCCTCCAGAAAATCAAGCAGACGGTTTCCCACGCGCTGGGTGAAAGCATACTGGCATCCACTGTCACAGCTCTCATCGATCTCTGCCTTAAACTGGTCCCACGCCTCTTTCGCAACGTCGTAGTAACGATCCTCTCCAAAATATTCGATACGGAGGATCCCAAGTCGCCGGTTGTCGGGCAGCGGCACGATACCGGCCGGAAATGGATTCGATCCTTTGTCGAACTCTTCAAAACCTGCGGTGCTGCTGAATCTCAGCTTAAAGTTTGATTTGCCTTTGCGAAACCCCATGAACTTCACAGCGTCTTTGGCCGAAAAAGCGGTGGTCAGTTTCTGGCTCTCTTCGGCTGTTTGACGGTTTGCAACGGGCGGGGAGGTTGCTTCAGCTTTCAGATGCGGATCGTTGAAGGTCTGCAGAAATTTCTTGATAATTTTACGCGCTTTTCGACGCGAGGATGTTTTGCCGAGCTCTTCCTCGGTCTTCCGGCCAACCTGATAAAGGTCGATTTTATTATGCACCGCAGCCCACTCCAGATTGGCATAAGCTGAAGACAGACCTTGTTTTAAAACCTCAAAATCGTCGAGCCAATTTTCTGGTTCGCCGCGATCCATTGAATATAACACATAGACCCCAATGGCCAAAAAAGGCAGGAGTAAAATCCAGATAGATTTCATTTTCACATTTATTTCCTAACCCGGATGAACCGGAAATCCAAAGTACGAAATTCGAAATTCGAAACAATATCGAAATTCATATTTTCAAAGGTATAAAAACTTTCTCGTCCGAAGAATAAAAATAGACCGTAGCTCTCAAATGTTTTCTGCATACTACCCTCGACTTCGTGTTTTTCACTCATCTGAGTGTAAAGCCATTTTGTTTCCTTCACTGTCAAGAAAGATGGCCATGAAACCATGCTCCTCTGAAATTTGTTTTTTCTCCTGGAGAATTTTGCCGCCGGCATTTTCTATTCTATTTAGAGTTTCCTGTAAATCAGGGTTGGCATTCAGGTACACCAAAGTACCATGGCTGCTGGGTTTGTACCCCTCTCCAAAACAAATGGCGCACCCGACGTCTTTATGTGGGAAAATCCCCATTTTGAAGCTGCCAAAGTCATTTACAAAGATTTCGGTTGAAAAAATGGTTTCGTAGAATTTTTTCGCTCTGTTGAAATCTGTCACAGGGATTTCAAACCAGATGGTCCAGGTTTTCTTTTGAGATTCAGACATTTATTTTCCCTTCATAATATTAACAATTTGTGTGGCTCTATTTTTGATTTTGTTTGGGTAAACCTTTATTTTTCCGTCTTAAGCAGATAGCCTCATACTGAGCGATCTCCGTGGATTGATTTGTTAGCCGCCGCGCTGCTCTTCGCCAACACCGAATACCAAACCATCGGGGTCTAGATATTGTGCGACTTTAGCTCCAAAAATTTCTGTCGGCTGTTGGGTGCAAGGTACATTCTTTTCAACCATTCGCTTATGGAATTCTGCAAGATTCGGCACCTGGAAACCGGGGCGGCACCGTCCCGCGGGCTCCAGTTGTGTATTGTCGACATCAGGATTCGGTGCATCACTTTTATGGAGAGCCCATGTCGCGCCTTCAGTTGCAAACTCCGTCCATCCTGGCGACTCGAACTTCAACGGAAGTCCAAGCACATCCCGATAAAACGAGACGGATCGTGCCATATCGCTTACGAAAACGATCACGTAGTTCACTCGCATGGAAAACCTCCTTTCGTTTGTATAATTTTACCGCCGGCGCTTTCCGCTGGCTTTGGAGATGCGCTGGGTCGTGGACTTCGACCTGTCAAAGTTTCTCGACAGGGTAAATCATGGTGTGCTTATGACCCATGAAATTATCTATTTGCAGTTTTTGTAGTACACGTCATTGAGTTCAACCGGCTTACATTCTCCATTGAGCAGGCGTTTAATGCGATTTACGCGTTCTCGATTCTTGCTGGTTTGCGTAACAACATTGAATTGATTGGGCGCGATAATCATCGCCACAAGTGACAAAAACTCATCTCCGTTAAGTTGTGAAAATTCTTTGTTGAAATAAACCTTGGATCCTTCTTGAAATCCTATCACCTCCGTACTATTATGATTTCCAAGAAAAACTGAGTTGATAAAGATTTGGAGTTGAGTGTTCTTATCGACTCTTTGATTGAGAATCCAAGCAATTAAGCTCTGGTTCATTTTTTTGTATCTCAGAAATCCCGGACTGAAACCGTCAAAGAAGTAGATTTTTACTATCCCTTGTGTGATGGTCGTCCATCCAGCTCCTGGTGTTGTTATATCGATTCCACTATGGGTATAGAAATTAGGATCTTCGACAGCGAGAAGGGATATTACATAGTCTGCGGGGATTTCCTCAAGTTTAAGTACAATCCTTCCTGACGACTCAATCTCTGCGATGATTCTGTGTATGTCAAAGTAAGCCTTTATTGCGACAAATGAAAAGTAGAGTACAAGCAACACAACGAGCAAGATAGTAGCGCCGACAATTTTGTGTCTCTTTAGAAAAGCTGTCATGTCCGGTGTTTATTCCTATGGTTAAAAAAAGCTCTTCCAAGCCTAACGATTTGATATAACCACCCAGTCGGGCGACTCGAACTTCAGCGGAAATCCAAGCACGTCCCGATAAAACGAGACGGATCGTGCCATATCGCTTACGAAAACGATCACGTAGTTCACTCGCATGGAAAACCTCCTTTCGTTTGTATCATTTTGCAGCCTTCGCTAAAGTGTGAACTCAACACATCCAATCCCTACAAAGCTCTTTGAGCCATGTGCATAGTCAGCGATTTTCACGCACGACCTGGTAATCGCCCGCGCGCGGGCCCGGTCGCACGACCCAACCCGAAGCAAGGGTAACCGTCCAGCCATCCCCGGAGAAGGTCGAGCCTTCCGCGATGGTCGGAGCCGGCACCGTTAACGTGCTACCATCGACCGACATGAGCACCTGCCCGGCCTCGATGCTGCCCCACTCACCTGTGACGCGGAAGCTCGGATAAATCGTACCGGCGCCGGGAATCGGAGTCACGCCCCGGGTGATGAAGGAGGCGCCGCGCCCGCGTGGAAGCACGAGTACAGGTCCTTCGACAAAGCGGCGACGCAACGCGGCGACCCGGGCCTTCCGCTCTGCCTCGCGTTTCTCCTCCGCAGCCTTCAGCTCGGGGCCGGCATACCGCCTCGCCGCGGCCTCGGCGTTCTCAGACGGTTGGATTTTCGCTGACGTCATCAGCAACTGGCCGAGATCATCGGTGACTTTGAGCTGCCGGGTCCAGCCTGGCGACCAGGAATCGAGGAGAATCCCGTACGCAGCGCCTGACGCATAGGCGAAGGTGCGAACGAAACTCTCCTTCTGCGCAGCTTCTGTTAACTGCTCGATGGCGTCGACTACCGCTTCATCGCGCGACGTGCAAGCCGTCACCGTGGCTGTGTATTGGGCCAGGCCTTCATTGATCTCGCTGGCCCGCTCGTTCTCGGCGGCTCCCGGGAACAGCGCACGCCGGGTCGCCCGAAACGCCAGCGCGTCGCGCACCGCGTCCATGCGCTCAGCTCCGGATGACCCGAGCGCGCGGGCCAGCGCCCGCCATTCAAGCTGCATCCAGAAGCGTCCCTCCGGCAGGTCAAGGTGCTTATTCTCGCCGGAAGTGGCCGGGATATAAAGCCCAAGCTGCGGCTGCACGCAGTGGAAAAGCTCGTGCAGCATCAAGCGGGCGCGGGCGGCTTCGTCGGCAGGAATCATCTGCCAGACGAAAGTAGACCAGCGGATGCCGCCCCACTTCATCGCTGCGTTGGCGTAGCCCAGAGCCCGCGGTCGTGGCGCTTCGGGCGCAGGCTGGTTCGTCGCGATCGTACCCGTCAAGGCATCCGCAAAGACCATCGGGCCGTGCAACGACACCCCCCAGAGGCGGCCGCCTTCGCGCTCGCATAACGCCGCAGCTTCCTTGAAGTATGTCGCAGCTCGCTCCTGATCAACTTGCGCCGCAGCGGGAACGGTGATCGTCAGATACAAAGACACGACCAGCATGGCAACGGCTCTGGATAAGACAAAAAGAAATGTCAGATATATTTTCTGCATTGCTAACCTCCAATGAAACACTCTCCCTAATTCTTAC
>JBHHWX010000087.1:0-15299 GCA_046756745.1 bacterium
CTTGTATCAGGGACAATCGGCCGAATATTTAAGTCATCTCGAATCGTTTCAACAAGTCCAAAGTTAGGGAGATGAATCGCTCGGCGGGACGCCTTCGCTAACCGTTTCGACTAATTACCGTGACTGACCGTTTACAATACCGGTCACTTTCTTCCTTGACTAATTCTGTAAAAATCCCTAACTTCTTTTGGATTTGAGCGATTATTCATGATAAAGCCAGATCGTATAGATCTGGCTTTTGTTTATTGTACGGAACAAGATGCAAACAGATCACATCAGAAATTTTTGTATTATCGCCCACATCGATCATGGTAAATCTACCTTGGCCGACCGGATTCTGGAAACAACCGGGACGCTCGCTAAAGTGGAACAAGCCCAGGTCTTGGACGATATGGATTTGGAACGCGAACGCGGCATCACGATTAAGGCCCATACCGTGACGATGAATTGCCGTATAAAAGACGGCAGCGAATACATCCTCAATCTTATCGATACACCCGGTCACGTCGACTTTACCTACGAAGTCTCACGCAGTTTAGCTGCCTGCGAAGGCGCCATTTTAGTGGTCGATGCCTCGCAAGGTGTTGAGGCGCAGACGATTAGCAATATCTATTTGGCGCTCGAGCATGATCTGACTCTCATTCCTGTGATTAATAAAGTAGATTTACAAAGCGCTCAGATCGAGCTGGTGCAAAACCAAATTATAGAAATTTTGGGCGTTGATAAAAAAGAGATTATTTTGGCCAGCGCCAAAGACGGGAAAGGCATCGAAGAAATACTCGAGGCCGTCGTAAAAAGAATCCCGCCGCCGACCGGGCAAAAGGATGCACCGTTGCAATCCTTGATATTCGACTCGATCTTCGATTCCTATCGCGGCGCCATCGCCCATATCCGTGTCTTCGCCGGAACCATTCGTTCGGGTATGGATATTAAATTCTTTAATACCGGCAAACGTTTTGAAGTCAGTGAAGTGGGGATTTTACAATTAAAGAGGGTCAAACGGAAGCAGCTTTCAGTCGGCGAGGTTGGCTACTGTATCGCCGGTGTTAAGCAGGTGCAAGACACGAAGGTTGGGGATACCATTACCAGCGCTCAAAATTCTGCGTCGGAACCGCTGCCTGGGTACAAGGAAGTAAAACCGATGGTTTTTAGCGGTTTGTTCCCTGCCGATAACGATGATTACGAGGAGCTACGTTCTTCACTTGAGCGGCTCAATTTAAACGACGCCTCGTTGATCTATGAACCTGAATCGTCGCAAGCGCTGGGATTCGGATTCCGGTGCGGTTTTCTTGGACTTCTGCATATGGAAATCATTCAAGAGCGCTTGGAGCGTGAATACAATCTTAATATTTTGACCACCATGCCCAACGTTGAATTTACAGTGCTCACCAAATCCGGAGAGACCTTACTTGTTGATAACCCAGCCCTGCTTCCACCCGTTGGTGATATCGAATTCATTGAAGAGCCGTATATCAGCGCCGATATTATCACGCCTACTGAGTACATCGGCAACATCATGAAACTTTCGCAAGACCGGCGTGGTATGTATAAAAACACAGAATACATCGACCCGACACGGGCTAACTTGCACTACGATTTCCCGTTGTCGGAAATTATTTTTGATTTCTATGACAAGCTAAAATCACTCACACGTGGATATGCCTCGTTTGACTATCACTTTACTGAAAATCGAAAATCGGATTTGGTGAAACTCGATATTTTACTTAACGCAGAGCCGGTAGACGCCCTCTCTTACATCATCCACAAAGACAAAGCGTTTGATTGGGGGCGTAAAATCTGCAGTAAACTCAAGGAATTGATTCCAAGGCAACTTTATGAAGTCGCCATTCAAGCAGCAATAGGCAACAAAGTCATCGCAAGAACTAATGTCAAAGCCATGCGCAAAAATGTGACAGCGAAGTGCTACGGCGGCGACATCTCGCGTAAACGGAAACTTTTGGAAAGGCAGAAGGAAGGCAAAAAGCGTATGAAACAAGTGGGCCGGGTTGAGCTGCCGCAAGAGGCTTTTTTGGCTATCCTCAAAGTGGAGTAACTCTTGGATTTATGGAAAGCGTTGGGGGGTACAACTATAGAAGCTAGGCCGAAAAGTCCGAAATCACTTCCCGAAGGCGTCTCGCCGAGGGATTTTTGTGCACAAAGTCAGAGTAAAACTCGCTCGGCGGGGACGCCTTCGCGAAGAAAAATATACTTTTCGGCTAAGCTTCTTAAGGTGTTCTGCTAAGAGTTAGGAGTTGCAAATGAGATCCAAACAAACCGCCGCGGTTCTAAAACGCGACAAAGTGAAAGAGAAAAAAATGACAAAAACGGATTCGAGAAAACAAGCTCAAAAGAATAAGAAAACCAGTACCAGGGAATACACCGAAGCGATCATCGTCGCTCTTTTAGCGGCTTTGTTCCTGCGGGCTTTTGTTGTACAAGCTTTTCGTATTCCGACCGGTTCTATGAAAGATACCTTGCTGGTGGGCGATTTCCTTTTGGTCAATAAATTCATCTACGGCGTACGAACACCGGATGGTGTTCCCTACCCCACACTGAAGGCGGGTTTTCCTTTCCTCGATATCGCTTACGCTCCGATTCAACATTGGCGACTGCCTCAATTCAAACAGCCGAAAAACGGCGACGTGGTCGTTTTCAAATATCCACAAGACGAGACTCTGGATTATATAAAACGATGCATCGCTGTTGCAGGCCAAACCCTGGAGGTTCGAAACGGGGAGGTGTTTGTCGACGGACAACCGGAAGGAAAACGCTCTGACCTGGGTAGAAAATATGATCCAGAAGAAGGCCGTTATGTCCGGCGGACAAAAATTGTGACGCCGAATAACAAAACCTATGTGATACGTCATCACGAGGAGGGGTTTAGCCGGAACGAACATTTCGGCCCGGTTGAAGTCCCCCAAAAAGGCAAAACCATTCCGGTCAATGCACAAACCCTTAAGACCTATCGAACCGCGATAGAAAGCTATGAGGGGCTCGAAGATGTGGCTGTGAGAAACGGCCATCTTTTTTTAGATGGACATGAAGTGACAACATACACTTTTAGGCAGGACTATTATTTTATGATGGGAGATAACCGCGATAATAGCGCCGACAGCCGAAGCTGGGGTTTTTTGCCTGCTGAAAATGTTGTCGGTGAAGCGTTGATCATTTATTTTTCCTGGAACAAATGGAAAGATTACTGGAATTTGCTGGAAAGTGTGCGCTGGTCGCGAATAGCACATCCGATTCGTTAGGAGGTCGATTCCGGACAATCGCCATGATCGTCAGGCGCTTAGCGCCGTACATCGACAAAACTTTGCCGATGTTGTAAAATTCATTTATTTAAGCAGTTTGAGTAGAGTAGGCAATAAGCAGTAGGCAGTAAGCAATTAAAAAGATCATGTTTTTTGCCTATTGCTTACTGCCTACTGCCTACTTTGATAGCTCCTATTTTTAAAATCACAACTGCTCCACCGGAGCCACCTTTTCGCAGTGCTGTCTGCGAAAAGGCTTAGGTTCTTTTCGGAACGTTAAACTCATTTATGAATGCCGGTCTCTATGTCCATATTCCGTTTTGTGAAATAAAGTGCGGTTACTGTGACTTTTTTGTCGTTGGTCATAAAGAACCCCAGGTTCAGAGCTACCTGCATGCCCTAAAAAACGAAATTGTTCTTCAAGCTCAGGATCCCGAAATCAAGGCCCTCCGGTTTGACACGCTCTATTTCGGAGGAGGCACACCATCGTTATTGAGCGCTTTCGATTTAGAGTCTCTCTTTGAAGCGATCACTTCGTTATTTCATTTTACATCCAACCTTGAAGTCACCCTCGAAACGAACCCAGGCACGGTGGATCACAACAAGCTGAGAGAGTATCGAGAGGTTGGCGTCAACCGTTTGAGTTTGGGTGCGCAGTCCTTTCAGCCTGATGAGCTCATTTTTTTAGATCGCACTCATTCTGCTGAGGATATTTTTGCCTCTTTTGAGGATGCACGAAAAGCGCATTTTGACAACATCGGTCTCGACCTTATTTTCGGCTTACCCGGGCAGTCCTTTGAAATTTGGAGAAAAAATGTGGCATCTGCCGTAAGTCTTGCTCCCGAGCACATTTCGACATATAATTTGACTTACGAGCCCCGGACGCCCTTGGCCCAAAAACTTCGATCCGGAAAACTCGATGCGTGCGACGACGACACTCAGAAGGAGATGTTTTGCCATGCCATGGAATTCTTGCACGAAAAGGGGTATCACCAGTACGAAATTTCCAATTACGCGCTGGATGGAAGGCAATCCTTGCATAATAAAAAATATTGGAATGGCGAGTCCTATTTGGGTCTGGGTGTTTCAGCCCATTCGTACGTCAACAAGCGCCGTTTTTGGAATGTGCACAGTATGAAAAAATATAAAACGGCGTTGCTGGATCAAAACAACCTACCCGTCGAGAAAGAGGAACGGCTCACTCCTGCGCAGGCCGACTTGGAAAGAATGTATTTGGGGTTACGCCAAACGAAGGGACTCGACCTAAAACAATTTCACACAGCTACCGGCTCTTCATTCTTAGTGAGACACTCAGCAACCCTGTCCTCGCTCTTTGATGATGACTTTAAAGATAAAGAGCTGGTGTCCGGCCTGACGTCTGGGGAACGAAATCTGCAGAGCCGGTTTCTGAAAATCGAAGATGGGTTCTTGAAATTGACCAGGGAAGGGATTCTGGTGAGTGATGATATTTTCACACTGTTGACCTAACCTTCACAATTCACACAGTGTGACAATATGAGCTAATGCAACATATTGACTTTCATGCAATTATACGTTGGATTATTGGATTGATGGAGTGTTGGATTGGTGGCCGCCCTCCCCCAATACTCCAACACTCCATTAATCCAATAATCCATTGTTTTTTAATAGCTTTCGCCTGCGAGCAGTTAAATTGCAACACAGTTCATGAATAATGCAGGTTAATGAATTTTCTCCAACAACCTGCGGCACTCCTTTTTATGAGCTTCATCTTCATGATCCAAAACTGGCAGGTCTAACGCCAGTTGGAACTCTTGTCGAGCCAGCTCCGGTTTTTTTATTTTCATGTACACGATGCCGAGCTGCATGTGGTGATGAATCCAATCGGGACGAATGGCGATCGCTTTTTTGAAAAAAGCCACGGCTTGTTCGTAATTCGCACCCGGTGGAACGCCTCCATAAACGATCTTCGCGAATGCCTTCAAAATCCAGCTTAGTTTCGCCAATTCATAATGCCAGCGCCCCAAAACATGATACGCACCATGATGATTGGGGTCGATTTGTAGCGTCTTTTCCGCTTCTGCTTTCACTTCTTTTGAGCGGTTGATTTTGGCTTTGCCGCCATCGAACAGCGCCAGTTTACCAGACGTCACCGCGACAAAAAAATGCCCATTTGCTGTATCCGGACACGTAGCCACTGCTTTGCGCGCCCAGCTTTCGGCGAATTGATAGTATTGCCGTTGCTCTTTTTTGCCAGCTTCTTCCCCAAGGTTGACGCTCGCTTCAGCAATTTTCCAAAGCACAGTGCAGTTACTTGTGTCGACAGCATAGGCCTGTTCATATTCTTCTAAAGCGCGGGCATTATCAAACCGGTGCATGAATTCATTTCCGCGCATAAGGTGCTCTGAAGCGGTCTGAGCAAAAAGCAGATTCGGGAAAAATGTGAGACAAACAACGAAAAGTTGTCTTACCATAACACGATTAGTGGTGGATTCGAAATGACGCAATCCCTGGTCTTCAAAACTAAACTCAAGTCGCCATAATCCAATAACCAACCTAATATCACCTTTACAAAGGGATGATAGCACATTCATGAATTATTAAGGTTAGCGGTAAAAACATGAAAAATATGATGGAAAATAAAGAAGACAGGGATTGAGTCCACAGGCCTCTCAGGAAAAATTTAAGACCGCCTGTAAGCTCTCTTTGATTTGTTGCATGTATTCCTGCGGCAACGAATTGATCCGCCTCAAAATCCGCTTTTTGAAAATAGTTTTGATTTGTAGAGAAAAAGCCAGGTAGTCGCCGTCGAGAGCCGCAGCGTCACCGGGGATGAGCGTTGCGCCCATCCTCGATTTCGTGACGCCTGCTGCCTCGATTAACGGACAGGCGATCACCGTATTCAGATTGTCATTTATCGCGTCAGTAGAAATGATAACCGCATAACATTTAGAAGCTCCGTTTTCAGAGCCGGAGACATTGTTTAATTCGACTTGAATAATATCGCCATATTTAAACGATTTCATGCAGCCCAATTCCTTTATCGGCCGAGGCCCATTCACGGTAAACGGAAACATTGTTCGACTCAAAAAATCGGCAGGTTTCGGCCAGTTGAGCGTTTCTTTCTTGACGCTTTATTTCATCTAAATACTTAATAAATGCATCTCTTCCAAAATCTGCGAGGGTGATCCCCATTTTACTCACCCATCCTTCTATTTCCGCGCGAAGGTTGTTGGGAATATACATAACAAAGCGTTGGCTGCTCTTTAAGTTAGGTTTACGTCTCATGGATGTATGCTCCGGTTATGAAGTTCAACTAATATTGGGACACCCAAAAAAGGCGAATCGTTTTGTTAATGAAGAAAAAAATATAACATCTCTACATACGGCTGAATAGTCTGCTTTGTTTCCCAAACAATTTAGCATTTACAAACATTCCCACTATCTTCATCTTTTGGGACAACCCACTCATAGCTAAAATCAGCAGTCAGGACTGCCGCAACTTTGTTTACGGTTAGAGGCTGTCCTTGACTGCTTACAGGAGTTTGACCCGGTTGCCAACGTTAAAAAGCTTGCGATGTTGACACAGATTTCTTATATTCAGCCGTGAAAAAAGCCAAAATTAATACTCGCTCCCTTCTGAAAAACGCTGCGGCGATCCTTCTCATCGGTGTTTATTGGTTTTGGATTAATCAAAAAATCATTTCCGGTTCCAGTCAAGTTTTCGGACTCGGTGGATTTTTCTTGCTGATCTGCGTGGCGACTGCGTTCTTTCCGTTACCCGCAAACCTGTTAGTCCTGGGGGCGGTGCAAGCCAACGAACCGTGGTTGGTCGCGATGATTGCTGGGTTTGGCACTGTAGTAGCCTATTTCAGCGAACATCTGTTTTTCACATTTCTCTTCAAGTTTAACAAGGTCGCCAGCTTTAAAAATACCTGGTTCTATAAACAGGTTGGTCCCTTATTCGACAAATCGAATTTTTTTATTCTCGCGTTCGCCTCGTTTTTACCTCTCCCCTCCGAACCGCTGCGCATTTATGCCATATCCCGGAAATACCACAAATTTCTTTACATGCTGTCGGGATTTGTCGGCAGGTTCCCGAGATATTTTCTTTTGGGATATTACGGCAGAGGTTATGTGAATTCCGTCTGGTTTTTGGGGAGTGTGTTTCTGTTTCCTGTAATGTTACTTTTGGTGCTCAGGGGTGGGGTGACTGTGGCGCGATGGCTCAAACTGAAATTTAAGGCCTCTACTGAAGAACAAGGGTCGATTCCCGTACCCGTCCCTTCAACCGCATCGAGTTTTCCAGACAAGGATTTGGAAGCGTAGAAATTCCAAAGTACAAAAACCCAAATCCCAAATCCCAAATAATAAATTCCAACCTGACTGTGCATCCTGAACGTGTTTGGCTTTGAAGTAAAAAAAACAGTGTGTTTGGTTTTTGATCTCTGATGTTTGAGATTTATTTGGACATTGGTCATTTCTGCTTTGCTTTTTGGGATTTGTTTCGAATTTCGTGCTTAGAATTTCGTATTTCCTTTTAGCTATGGTTGCGCCCGCCACCTTTGCGTAACGGTGTCTGCGAAAAGGCTTAGGTTCTCGAGTTAAAGACCACCTAATATTTCTTCTACCATTTCCTCAATTTCTGCGATTTTCCCCGGCGGACTCCCGTAATAGGTTCTCCGAATTTTTCCGTCTTTGTCCAGTAAAAAGGTGGTGGGATAAACCTGAATTCCGCCAAAATGCGCTTTGACTTCTTCATTGCCGAGAAAAACCGGGTAACGGATATCGTACTTGGAGACAAACGGTTTGATGTTTTCGAGCTCGCCGGAATCGACCGTAATCCCCAAAATTTTAAACGAACCATCGGCATATTTTTCAGCCAAAGCGTTGTATTTGGGTATTTCCTGGATACACGGTTTGCACCACGTCGCCCAAAAATCAACCAGTGTGACCGTCGCCAACAGCTCCTCGGAATGGACTGTCGCGCCATCCAGATTGACTAAAGAAAACCCTCGCTTGCTCGCTGAATTCTCGTTTGACTGATTACAGGCGCAGAAAACGAGAATAACGCTTGCTTGCAGTACAAAAAACAATTTTTTGATCATGGTCATATCCATTCTTCTAAATCATGAAACCTAACCCTGACAAGCCGGACATCCCAAATATCAAATTCCAAGCTTGTCCCCGAATGTTTTTGTCGGGGATAAATCTCAAACGACAAATCACAATGGACAAAGTCTTGCCAAAAAATGTCAAGACTTTACTATTCAGGTACTAACCGAAAAGGACGCGCGCCTTAAGAGAGACTCTTCGCTTTTGCCAGTAACTGCAATTCCGCAATCATTTTTTTCTGACGGCGCGAGATACTAAAGATGTAACCGAACAAAGCAAACCAAACCACGGTGTAAGCGGCAAACAGAAACCAGAGTCTGAAATTATAACCGGAGCCGACGATCGATACTTTAGGCCGGGGGGGTTCCACTGCATCCGCTTTAACTTCCAGAAAGTACTCATAGTACGACAGGTTCAACGGTTCATGGCTCCCTAAAAAGACGCCATAGGCGCCGTCCTTGACTTCGACATTCTCGTGTGTCTCAGACCAGATTGGCTGCTCGGCAAGCGGTCGCGTATAGATGCTAAAAGTAAGATTCGTGGCGCCATTGAACGGCGTGTCGTCGCTATTCATTAAAACGCCCTGATAATGAACGAGCTTTGCTCCTTGGGCCTTGACAGTGAGCGGCGCGCACAATAAGATCAACAAGAAAACGGTCACATTGACTTTCATTCCGAATAGAGCCTCCCTTTTATGTTGTGATTCCTAATTACCGTTGCAAACCCTGACAGGGTTAATTGGACGATCACAGCTATAATTTTGCTGTTCCAAACCCTGTCAGGGTTTGGACCTAATAGGCTATCTCTTTATAAGCCATTTCTTTTTTAAGATCGGACAGCATAGCTTGGCTTTTTTCTAACTTGATACGCTGCACGAGCAGATAGAGAAAAAGCAGCGTAAAAGTAAACAAGCTAAAAAAGAACGCAATTTTCATGTCGGGATGCAACCCGGAATCGTTACCTCCGGCAATGACCGGACTCGGGTGGATGTCCCTCCAAAGCCGAATCGACATGTAAACGATAGGAACATCGACAAATCCGACAATGCCGAATACGGCGGCTAACCGCGCGCCCTTTTCTTTATCTTCGACAACATTTCTTAACATCAGATAGGCGATATAGATAAACCACAGAACCATAAACAAGGTCAAGCGCGGACTCCATTCCCACCAGGTATTCCAAACCGGTCGCGCCCATATAGGCCCGGTGATGAGGACGATAGTCGCGAAAACCGAGCCGATCTCGGCTGCGGAGTAGGCGATAATGTCGTACTTCTTATCCTTCTTCCAAAGATAGGCGATACTTGTGATGAAGACGACAAAAAAGGCCAAACCCGCCACCCAAGCCGAAGGCACGTGGAAATAGAAAATTTTTTGGATCTGCCCCATCGCGGCTTCTTCCGGCGCGAACATGAAGATCAAGTACAGGTTGACAGTCATTGCGGCCAGCAGCCCCCCCCCGAACAAATTCACTTTTATGTCAGAAGAATCGATTTTCAACATTCATCATCTCCCAAGATTTATTCTTCTATGATATATTCAAATGTCCATAAAGATACAACAAAAAAGATAATATCAAAAGCGATAATTATTTTGAGCCAGCCCCAGACCACGCTCCAGTCTTGTTCTTGAAAAACGGCCGTCGTCCCTTGAACCGCGCCGATGATGATCGGAATGGAGACCGGGAAATGCAGGATCGGCAGCATCACTTCGCGTGTTTTGGTGTTCACCGCAATGGCTGAAAAAAGCGTTCCGACAATAGCAAACCCAACCGTGCTCAGAAAAATGACCAGCACGAGCTGCCACAAGGAAGACAGAATATCCAGAGAAAAAAAGATGCTGAAAAAAGGAAGCATGATAAATTCGACCAGTACGATAAAAAGCAAGTTGACTAAGAATTTACTGATGTAAATGACCGTCCGGCTCATGGGCGCCAGCATCAGCCCGTGCAAACAGCCGTGGTCCAATTCATACACAAATGAACGGTTCATGCCCAAAAGACTCGCAAAAATAAACGTCATCCAGAGCATGCCCGGCAGGGCGTTCTTGATAAATTCACTGTTCGGCGGAAAAGCAAAGTTGAAAATCAGCGTGACCATTAAGCTAAAGATCAACATCGCGAGAATCATCTCTTTGCTGCGCAGCTCCGATAGAATATCTTTCCAGAGGATAGCGCAGATTTTTCGGATCACGCTCGTCTTCCTCCCTCTTCTACTAAAGTGTTGTAAAGCTCTCGAAAGTTGTTGAGATCGAGAGCAGATTTGTTCTTATCCAAAACGATCACTCCCCGCACCAGCACGGCAATGCGTTCGGCTAAATCGATCCCCTGTTCCAGATCGTGTGTTACCATGAGTATCGTTCGCCGGCTGTCCTTGAGTTTTTTGAGCCAGTTAGAGAGCATATCCGACGCATGTTGATCCAGGCCGGTGTACGGCTCATCCAAAAGCAGAACCGCCGGATCATGCAGCATGGCCCGGGCAATAGACAGCCGCTGCTGCATGCCGCGTGAAAACGTGCGAACCCGGTCGAAGCGGCGTAAGCCGAGACCGACTTCGGAAATCAAAGAATTCACGCGTTGCTTGCGGTTTTCGATCTCGTAAAGCTTGGCAAAAAAAAGAAGATTCTCTTCTGCGGTAAGATCGCCATAAAGGAAAGTTTGGTGCGCGATCACGCCGATCTGTCCACGAATTTTTTCCGGCTCTTTCTGTAATAAAAAGCCGCCGATGGACGCGTGGCCGGCTGAGGCTTTGGAAATGGTTGCAAGGATTCGAATCAGGGTGGTTTTTCCCGCGCCGTTCGGACCAAAAATGGTGACAAATTCACCCGATTTTATCGTGAAGTTCACACTTCGTAGAGCGTAATGACTCCCGAACGACTTACTCAGCTCATTAACTTCGATAACGGATGAAGGCTTATCTGAAGACGCGGTATTTCCGGAGATTGTTTTGTTTTTTATTGCTCCTCCTCATGAACTTTTCGGCTCTATAGTATAACCAGTAAAGTCTTGCACAAGAATGCAAACTTTTAAAGAAAGCTATTAAAAATAAAGCCACGGATTAACACGGATGAAACACGGATTAATATACGAAGCGTTTGAATTCCACTTTCTCTTTGCCAAAATTGATGAGTAAGCCGACCTTGATTTCTGTTGCTTTTAATTCATTGAGTAATTATGGGATGTTCTATTTCCGCAGAATGTCCCCGGCGTAACAATTCAACTTGTAATGCCTTTTGATAAACTTTCTCTAAAAAACCATAACCGAGAATATTGTAAACTTCAAAAGCTGAACCTATAATAGCCTCGGTGATGTCTTCAAATTCTAAACTCATTTTATCCGTGTTCAATCCGTGTTAATCCGTGGCTAATTCTTTCCTAAATGTTTACCCACTCAAATCGACATAGAACCAAATTTTCCTAAAGGGTCAAATGCTCAAAATCGTTTTGTATTTTGGGCATTCGGATTTGTTTCGAATTTCGTGCTTAGGATTTCGAATTTCCTTTTCGCCATGGTTGCGCCAGCCACCGTTTCTCAGCGGCGGCTGCGAAGAGGTTTATTCAATCTTATTACCACAATTGGGGCAAAACCGGTCGCTGTCCGCTAAAGCCGATCCACATATCCAGCAAAAATTTGCCGCTTGTTTTCCGTCGGTTTTAGACCGCTTTTGCTTGCTCAGCATCTTTTTTGCTTTGACCGGCTTGCCGTAGATTCTGTCGATCTCTTTCAGCACCTCAACAGCTTCGTCCTTGTAGCGTTGGCGGAGGTTCTCGAAATCCTCCTTTGAGAGCTTGCCCATTTCATAATCGAACTCGATATCTTTAATATGGCTGTAAATGGTTTCCTTCCTGTCGATCAGATCAGCCCCCTTGTAGTTAACGCCTTTATTGTTCGAATAATCTTTACGCGCGTGGGAACGAAAGATGGGCGTTACAATGAAAGCTGAAATAAGCAGGGTTAATACAGCGAAAAAAAGAAAAGTGAACATCTTTCTACCTTCAGGTTAAATTTTTATTCTTTTGAGCAAGTTCGCGTTTGAAACGACTGTCACCGAGCTGGAGGCCATGGCAATTTCCGCAATCACCGGATGTAATAACCCTAACACAGCCAACGGAATAGCGACCATATTATAAAAGAACGCCCAAAAGAGGTTCTGTTTAATTTTCCGTAAGGTGGCCCGGGAGAGTTTGATGGCGGAAATCACACTCCCCAAATCTCCGCGTACAAGCGTCAAATCCGCCGACTCGATAGCGATGTCGGTCCCGGTCCCAATGGCGATGCCGACGTCCGCTTGTGTCAATGCCGGAGCGTCATTGATGCCATCGCCGACCATCGCGACCAACCCTACTTGACTTTGCAGCCGTTGGATCTCCGCGACTTTTTCATGAGGTAAAACTTCTGCCAACACTCTATCGATCGCGAGTTTTTTCGCGATGGAGTCAGCGGTTTTACGGTTGTCTCCGGTGATCATCGCGATCTGGTATCCCATTTTGTGAAGGCTGTGCACGGCGGCGACCGCCTCCTCTTTGAGTTCATCAGCCACCGCCAGCGCGCCGGCGATTTTACCGTCGATTGCCGTCAGAATAGCTGTTTTGGCTTCCGCTTCAAGCCGGGAGATTTCCTGCAAAAATTTATTCGAATCCAGGTTAAAATCTTGCATCAAACTCGCCGTGCCAACGACGACCTGTTTGTCTTCTACCGTGCCCCAAATTCCTTTTCCCGGTTTCGCCTGAAACTGGGTTATTTCGGCTAAAGCCAGGCCGTTTTGCTTGGCGCTTGCCACGATAGCTTGACCTAACGGATGCTCTGATGCGGATTCTAAGCTCGCGGTCACGCGCAGCACTTCATCGGCGGAAAAGCCGTTGAGAGGGATCACGTCGGTCAGACTCGGTTGACCTTTGGTCAGGGTACCGGTCTTATCGAAAACGATGGTGTGCACATCCTTCAACGTTTGTATGGCAGCGCCGTCACGAATGAGGATGCCCCGTTCAGCGCCCAATCCGCTGCCGACCATCAAGGCTGTCGGCGTTGCCAGCCCCAACGCACAGGGACAGGCGATAACTAAGACCGCCACAAAAGCAAAAATGGCTAAAGTCACCGTTCCGACATTCGGATCAACCCAGGGCAGAAATTGCTGCGCCCACTGCGGGACCGCTCCCAAAACATCCGGGAAAGCCAGCCACGATAGAAAGGTCGCGACTGCTAATGTGAGAATCAGCGGGACAAATACGCTTGTCACACGATCGGCAAACTCTTGAATGGGGACTTTGCTCGACTGCACATCCTCAACCATTTGAATCATCTGCGCCAGAAAGGTGTCCTTGCCGATTTTGGTTGCTTCGACCTGCAGCCGGCCCTGCTGGTTTATGGTGGCGCCGATAACCGAGTCGCCGGGTTTTTTGTGCACCGGCATGGATTCGCCCGTGGCCATGGCTTCGTCAACCGTGCTTTCTCCCTCCACCACTTTCCCGTCCGTTGGAATTTTCTCACCAGGACGAATCACCATCACATCCCCGACTCGCACGGCTTCGATGGGCGTCTCTCGCTCTTCGCCATCTTGCAAAACACGCGCTGTTTTGGCTCCCAATTGCAGCAGTTTTTTAATGGCCTCCGAAGCCCGTCCTTTGGCTTTGTTCTCGATATAACGCCCGGTCAAATGAAACGCCATGATCATCGCGGCAATACCGGCAAAAGAATTGATAGAGATGATAAAAGCCAGCGGGCCCGTGATAATCGATGCGGTCGTGCCCATGGCGATGAGGACGTCCATGTTGGCGTTGCGATGGCTGAGGGCATTCCAAGCCGAACGGAAGGTTGAGCTGCCTGGCCAGAGCAAAACCGGTAAAGCCAGAATAATCATGCTCAATTTTTCAACAAAAGGATTCGGCCACATCTGACCTGTGACATAACCCAATAACATCCAAAGCATGATTGGGATGGTGAATAACCAGGCTATAGTCATGCGCTGCTTGGCATCGCGGACTTTTTGAAGATCGCGATCTGAATCTATCCCCTGGCTTTGAACTTCTGCATCGCCTAAAAATTGGTAGCCGCTGTCTTCAACGCTTTTTTTGAGAACAGCCAATGTTGCCAACGCCGGGTCAAAGGTGACTGTCGCTTTTTCTGCTGCTAAGTTCACTTTAACTGCGAAAACGCCGTTGGTTTCGGCTAAGGCCTTCTCCACATTGCCGACACAAGCGGTACAGTTCAGCCCGCCGACTCTGAAGGTCACACTCTCCGTGTTCCTCCTAACCTTGTAACCGGCATTCCGGATCGCTTCCACGAGAGTTTCGTTATCGGTTTTATCCGGATCGTACTCGACGAGCGCTTTCTCTGTCGCTAAATTCACCGATGCAGAGACAACGCCGGCAGCGTTCTGCAAACTTTTTTCGACTGTGTGCACACAGCCGGCGCAATGCATGCCTTCAACAAAAAGGGTTGTTTTCTTGTTTTGTAGTTTTGGTTCTGCAGCCATAAAATTGTCGTCTTTCAGATCGCAAATCTTAAATCGTATATCAAAGCAGGGCTATGTCACAAGGAGGTAACGGCGCTCCTGATAACAGGATTACTGCCTCAAAGGCATGTCCTGACGCCTCGGGACAAAGACCTCAAACCCGATACTTGGACTGGTGATCATAACCCTGCCGTATATCGACAAGTTTCACTCGCAAAGGATGAATCCGCACTTACCTTTGTTAAAAGAGATAAACATTATTGCCCCCCAAAACTCAACCCAGATCGCCTGCTCCATTTGTCGGATAGAAACACTTGTTAGCGGCAACGAACTTTCGGGGCTGCACCAGATCATTTGCACGCAACTCACATTCGCCAACGCACTGTCAAAAGCCATGAAGAGAGCCACGGTAGATTGACCACTTATTGTTGTAATTTTCAAGCCGTCGCAGCTACTTGTTTCAATTTTTCAAGAATCGTTTTAACCTTTACTTCGTCTAAAT
>JBHHWX010000088.1:0-15287 GCA_046756745.1 bacterium
GTCTAAGAACCTATGAGCTTTTATAGGTTCCAAAGGTAAAGAAAAGGAAACTTATAGAATTCCATAGGTTCCCAATACCCCTTAAATGGAACCTATGGGTTCTTATAAGTACCATTCTGGTACCCATGGCTTTTATAGTAAAGGCACCTTTTGAGCACAAAAACTTGACTTAGAAAAATCTTAATCAACTTTTACAAGGAAAACAACCATGCCCACGCCCTCCATCAAAGAAGACCACATCTCGCAAATCCCGGCGCTGCAATTTTTGCAGAACCTCGGTTACCGGTACTTGACGCCCACGGAAGCTCTGGCGCTGCGGAGCGAAAAAACCTCTGCCGTCCTGCTGGAGGACGTCCTCAAAACGCAACTGCGGAAAATCAATCACATACAATACAAAGGCCAGTTCTATCCTTTCTCGGAAAGCAACATCGCGGCGGGCGTGCAGGCGTTGAAAGACGTACCCATGCAGAAGGGGTTTATCAGCGCCAGCCAGTCTGTGTACGATTTGCTCACGCTGGGGAAGGCGCTGGAACAGAGCATCGCAGGCGACAAAAAGAGCTTTACCCTGAAATATATCGATTGGGAAAACTGGCAGAACAATGTTTTTCACGTGAGCGAAGAGTTCAGCGTTTTGCGCGCCGCCAGCCGGGAGCACTACCGCCCGGATATCGTGCTGTTTGTCAACGGCATTCCACTGGTGGTCATCGAGTGTAAGCGGCCGGATAGGAAAGAGCCGGTGAGCCAGGCGATTTCACAGCATCTGCGCAATCAGCAGGAAGACGGTATCCGCGCGCTGTATGTTTACTCGCAAATCCTGCTTTCGCTGGCGACGCACGAAGCCAGTTTCGCCACCACAGGCACAAAGGTGAAATTCTGGTCGCACTGGCAGGAGAAGTTTTCGAACAAGAAAGATGAAGTCGAATTTCAGCAGGAATTAGCCCAACTGAAGAATTCGCCTTTGTCCGCTGAGCAAAAGGACAAACTGTTCGGTGAGCGCTTTAGATATGTCAGAAGCTATTTTGGGCAACTGGAGCAACAGGAACGCCAACTTACGACCCAGGACCTTTTCCTCTGGGGGCTGTGCCGGCCGCAACGGCTGCTGGACATCATTTTTAATTTCATTGTTTATGACGCCGGCGAGAAGAAAATCGCCCGCTATCAGCAATATTTCGCGGTTAAGAAAACCCTGAATCGCGTCACATCGCTGGCAGTCGGCAAGCGCAAAGGCGGCGTCATCTGGCATACTCAAGGCAGCGGCAAATCTCTCACAATGGTCATGCTTGCACAGGCGTTGGCGCTGGAGAAGACCATTCGCAACCCGAAAATCATCCTGGTCACCGACCGCATTGCACTGGACAAGCAAATCTACGGTACCTTCAAGAAATGTGGCAAACTTGTGCATCAAGCGAAAACCGGCAAGCATCTGGTGGAGCTGCTGGAGAGCAAAAGCGATGCGATCATCACCACGATCGTCAACAAGTTCGAAGCGGCAGTAAAAAAGGTGAAAAAGCCGTTCACCTCGCCGGATATTTTTATTCTCGTGGATGAAGGGCATCGCAGCCAATACGGCGCTTTTAATATCAGTATGCAGCGTGTTTTTGAGAATGGCTGTTTCATCGGCTTCACCGGTACGCCGTTGATGAAAAAGGAGAAAAACACGGCTGCGAAATTTGGCGGCTTAATCGACAGCTATACCATCGACATGGCCGTGAAAGACGAGGCCGTCGTGCCCATTCTATTCGAGGGCCGGCATGCAATCCAGGAAGTCAACGAGAAGCCGATCGACAATTATTTCAACAAAATTGCGGAGCCGCTTACGGAATATCAGCGGGCGGATTTGAAACGGAAGTTCAGCCGGGCAGACCAGCTCAACATTGCGGATCAGAAAATCTATTGCGTGGCCTGGGACATCAGTCAGCACTTCCGGGACAACTGGCAGGGCACGGAATTTAAAGGGCAAGTCGTCTGCCAAAATAAGATAACGGCGATCAAGTACAAAAACTATTTCGATGAGATTGGGCTGGTGAGTACGGAAGTGGTGATCTCGCCGCCGGATCAACGCGAGGGGTCGGAAACCGCATTCGCCAAGCCTTCAGATAAGGTGATGAAGTTCTGGCGCGAGATGATGCAGGAACATGGCACCGCCATCAAATACGAGGAGAACATCATCAGCCGGTTCATAAACCAAAAACATCCCGAGCTCATCATCGTTGTCGACAAACTCCTCACCGGCTTCGATGCCCCGAGAAACACGGTTTTGTACCTCACGCGCAGCTTGAAGGAGCATTCCTTGCTGCAGTCTATCGCGCGGGTCAATCGCGTGCATCCCGGCAAAGACTACGGCTATGCCATCGATTATTACGGCATTTTAGGTGATTTGGATCAGGCGCTGACCACCTATTCCTGCCTGCAAGATTTTGACGAAGAGGATTTGCTGGACACGGTGACATCTATCCAGGAAGAAATTAAAAAACTGCCGCAATTGCACTCCGAGCTGTGGGATATTTTTACGGAGATCCAAAATAAATATGATGAAGCTGCGTACGAAGAACTGCTGCGAGATGAAGCCAAACGAGCGTTTTTTTATGACAAGCTGTCCATTTTCGTTCGCACGCTGAAAATGGCCTTCTCCTCTCTGGAATTCATCAAAAATACGCCAGACAAGGAAATCACCCGTTACAAGGAAGACGCCAAATTTTTCCTCAATCTGCGCGTCTCGGTCAAGCGGCGTTATGCCGATGCGATCGACTACAGGGAGTATGAGGTGCAGGTGCAGAAACTCATCGACAAGCATATCCAAACCTCCGAGGTCATCGCCATCACGGAGCTGGTGAATATCTTCGACCGGGAAAAATTCCAGCAGGAGGTCGAAAAGGTCGTGGGTGAAGCGGCAAAAGCGGATATGATCGCGTCGCGAACCGCCAAACACATCAACGAAAAAATGGCAGAGGATCCGGCGTTTTACAAAAAGTTTTCCGAGATGTTGAAGGAGACGATAAAGGAATATGAAGAAAAACGGATTTCCGAGGCTGAATACCTGGCGCGGGTCAAGAACGTCTGGGAATCCATTGTCAACCACACGGATTCCGAAATTCCAGAAGCATTGCAGGATCGGGAGATTGCCAGAGCATTTTATGGCGTCAGCCTGGAAGCGATCCAGGCAAAAATCGCTGACGATGAACCGGCAAAGGAGATCGCCACCATCGCCGGATTGGGAACCGATGATATTGTGCGCAAGATTATCCTCGACGATGACAGTCCCAAAATCGATTGGCAGTTTAAATCTGACCTTTTGGGGCAATTGCAGATCGAGATCGGCGACTTTCTCATCGACGAAATCCGGGACAAGTACAACATTAGTCTTTCATTTGGCGAGCTGGATGCGCTGGTGGATAAATCGGTCGAAATCGCGAAGCTGAGATACAAATAGTGCAAATAGAAAAAATACAATTCGGCACGGCTGAAATCAGTTTTGATTTGGTTTTCAAGCAGCGCAAATCTTTGGGGATAACGGTCACGCCGGACCGGAACGTGCTGGTCAAAGCGCCGGTGGACGCCAGTCTCGATAAAATCAAAGAAAAAGTCAAAAAGCGCGCGCCGTGGATTTTAAAACAACAGAGCTATTTTCTTTCGTTTCACCCTTTGACCCCACCGCGAAAATACATAAGCGGCGAGACCCACCTGTATTTAGGCAGACAATATCGACTGAAAATTTTCGAAGCTGAAGAGAACGAGGTTAAGCTGAAGGAGGGATTTTTACAAGTTTATACAAACCGGAAGGATGACACGAGAGCGATTAAGAAGCACGTTTCCGGCTGGTACGAACAGCATGCGCGCGGTAAGTTTGAGCAATATGCCGAGCCATGGATTGAGAAATTCAGCAAATATAAAGTTGTACCGCACACTATTGAAATCCGCAACATGCCGAAACGCTGGGGCAGTTGCACACCAAAGGGAAAGGTTATTTTAAATACCGAATTGATAAAAGCGCCGAAAGGATGCATTGAATACGTCATCGTTCACGAGCTATGTCATCTCGTGCATCACAATCACAGCAAGGCTTTCTTCGAATTGCAAACTAAGGAAATGCCCAATTGGGAGAGATGGAAGGATCGGCTGGAGAGAATTCTTGCTTGATCAACGCTTGAGTCAAAGCGCGCTTCGTGTCCCAATTCTCTATTCCCGTTATCGCTGGCCCTCACTTTTTATCTCGATGTTTTCAGAAAATCCTTGATTCACTGGTGAAGATTATCGATCTTTATCATTCTTTCCATAAGCGGATTATTCCTAACTAACGCGGCTAAGCCGCAAGTAGAATCGACCTGAATTTAGATTTGATTGATAATACTTTTATGAAGCCACAAAAGACCCGTATTCATTACCGCACCTGCAATTTGTGCGAAGCAATGTGTGGAATTGAGATCAGACATCAAGGCAACCAAATCCTTGCTATCGCAGGGGATAAGGCCGATCCGTTCAGCCGTGGGCACATCTGTCCCAAGGCCGTGGCGCTGCAGGATATTTATCACGATCCGGACCGGCTTAAACAACCTGTCCGCCGCACGAAGAGCGGCTGGGAAAAGCTGAGCTGGGATGATGCATTTGCTGAGGTGGCGAAAAATCTGACTGCGATTCAAAAAAAATACGGCAAAGACTCGGTTGCCATTTATCAGGGCAACCCGACGGTGCACAATTCCGGCAGCCTGTTATTTGCTCCGCAATTTTTCCGAACCCTGCGAACGCGGAATCGCTTTTCCGCAACGTCTGTGGATCAACTGCCGCATCATTTTGCGGCCTACTTCATGTTTGGGCATCAGCTTTTGCTGCCGGTGCCCGACATCGACCGCACCGATTTTTTTCTGATTTTGGGCGCCAATCCGGTTGCCTCAAACGGCAGCATGATGACAGCGCCGGGATATGCCGATAGATTGCAGCAGCTTCGAGCCCGGGGCGGGAAACTCGTGGTCGTGGATCCGCGCCGCACAGAAACGGCGGCGCTGGCTGATGAACACTATTTTATCCAGCCGGGAACCGATGTGCTTCTGCTGCTGGCGATTATTCATTCCCTGTTTGCAGAGAATCTCATCCAGCCGGGCCGGCTCAAAGATTTCACCGAAGGGTTGGCAAGCATCGAGAAGCTCGTGGCCGACTTTTCTCCAGAAAGCGTCGAAGCGATCACAGGCATCGACGCCGCAGCCATCCGGCAGTTGGCCCGCGACTTCATTTCCGCCAAATCCGCCGTGTGTTATGGCCGGCTCGGCGTTTCGACGCAAGCCTTTGGCACCGTCTGCCAATGGCTGGTCAATGTGTTGAATATCGTGACCGGCAATCTCGATCGCCCGGGAGGCGCCATGTTCACCGCGCCGGCTATCGACGTTGTGCGACAGTATGCAAAACGGGGTCAACGGGGTCATTACGGTCGCTGGTCGAGCCGGGTTCGGAATCTGACGGAATTTGGCGGAGAGCTGCCCGTTGCGGCGCTGGCTGAAGAGATTCTGACAGAAGGCGAGGGACAGATCAAAGCCTTGATCACCTCGGCCGGCAATCCGGTTTTGTCCACACCGAATGGCTCGCAAGTGGAGCGAGCGCTGGCGCAGCTCGAGTTCATGGCGTCTATCGATATTTACATCAATGAAACGACCCGGCATGCCGATATCATCCTCCCTCCCACCTGTGCACTCGAAACAGATTATTATGATCTGGTCTTCCATTTGCTTGCCGTACGCAACACCGCTAAGTACTCTACCGCCCTGTTTGAACCGGAAAAGGGCGCCAAACATGATTGGCAAATTTTCCACGAACTCCGGCGGCGGATGCAGAGCGGTCATCGCAAGCACACGCTCGCTTCACGAATCAAGCAAAAAATCTTTGATGGGATGACGCCGGAAAAAATGCTCAACCTCGGGCTCCGGCTTGGTCCGTATGGGGTTTTGGGCGGCACATTCTTATTCGGTGAAAGATTGAATCTGCGAAAACTAAAAAGGAACGTCCATGGTGTGGACCTCGGCCCGCTTAAACCGTGTCTGCCCAAACGTCTGTTTACACCAAACAAGCAGATTCAATTAGCCCCGGATGTTCTGGTGCAGGACGTCGAACGGGTGAGAGCTACATTTATGACCGCGCCTGCTGCAACGAACCATAAGTCTGATTTGTCCCTGATCGGCAGACGCCATCTTCGCAGCAACAATTCGTGGATGCACAACAGCGAGCGGCTCGTGAAAGGTAAAGAGCGCTGCACACTGCTCATGCATCCGGATGACGCCGCCGCCCGCAACATCATCAACCGGCAAAAAGTTGAAGTGCGCTCATCTCTGGGGGCCATCGAATTACCGGTCGAGATTACCGGCGACATGATGCCCGGAGTTGTCAGCATCCCGCACGGCTGGGGACACCACCGGCCGGGCATCCAATTGCAAACAGCCCGAAATCATGCCGGCGTCAGCATCAATGACCTGACCGATGACAGGCTGGTGGACGACCTCTCCGGTAATGCCGCGTTCAGTAATGTGCCGGTAAGAGTTAGTTTAGCACGGAATGATAGGTTCCATGGAACGCAATAAAGCGAATCTCGGTTTATATTTGTATTGATTCATTGAGTATTACTCAATTCCGGGGTGATCAGCTTTACCATCGTGGATGCCGGCCTATTGCGGCTTCTTCTTCTCTAATAGCCAAAGTAATCGGACGATTCATGGCCAAAGCTACAACCGTAGCATTTCCAGTGGCAGTTAATCCCACTAAACGAACACCTCGCCAATGAAAATGTTCATTCCAGTCATCATTTCGAGGATTATAGAGGGGCACTTCTTTTTTAGTTTGTGGATCAACCGCTTTGAGCCGAGCTGCCTTACGGAGTGAACACGAAACACAGGCTAACGCCAAATTATCAAATACTGTTTCGCCGCCAGCACTAACCGGTATGACATGATCAACGTGAAAGGTGGCCTCCTGACCTTCCTGAGCTAATCCACAATATTCGCAACGGGATCGAGCTCTATCAATAACACGACGGCGTAAGTTATCAGGGATATAAGACATAGAAATTATTCTCGTGAAAACCGCTCCGCTCTTAGCCGCAGCAAGGAAAGAAGCTCAGATAGATTGACCAGACCCTGTGCTTCTTTTCGTTCAGCTTCGGGAAGCGTTTCCCCGCGGTCTTGACGATCGAGCAATTCTTGTAACCGATTATTCACGGCTTCTGGCAATTTAAATCTTTGTAAATCGTCAGGAAGCTCCACATCGATAAGCATATGCTGGGACATGGTGTTGTTCTCCTTATGTTTTTTCTTACTTACCAAAATAATAACTCTTTTGCATATAGTCAAGAAGAACTGCTAACCACAGAACCACAGTGACCCCTCATTTTCCCCTTGATATTTTCACCCTTTCTTGCTATCCTGTTCATTCAGTATAATTCGTGTGTTTCGTGGGCAGGTCTTTATATTATGTTAGCAATGATTTCAACACAAAGGCACGAAGAACACGAAGGGTCACAAAGGTAAAAGTGGCTGTGGCAATAGCAGTGGCAGTTTGAAAAGGAACCTTAAAAGTACTACTGCAACTGCCACCTGCTACTGCCACTCTCCATACTTCTTTCTTTTGTCATTCCTTCATGGTCCTTTGTGTAACTTTGTGACTTTGTGCTGAAATATTTTTTATAGTAGCATTTCTATCGAACTTGGACTGTAGTGTTCATTATTAATCAAAAAAGGAAGGTCGCTGATGAAAACCAATGAAGATGAGTTGCAACGATTTATGCAGCACCCCGATGAGAAACCTGTGGTCATGATTAATCTGCTGAATTTCAAAACAACCACTGACGATGGGGAATCAGGTGAAGAAGTTTACAATCGCTACGTTCAAAATGTTGGGCCTGTGTTGGCAAAAGTGGGCGGCCGGCTGCTGTGGCAGGGTCAGGCGGATCAGCTTATCATTGGCAACAAAGAAGACGACTGGGATCGCGTGCTGTTAGTTGAGTACCCTTCGAGAGCGGCCTTTCTAAAGATGCTTAACCTGCCGGAATTTCAGGCGGTGCAAACGGATCGTCAGGCCGCCCTTGAGAATACGGTTCTGATCGCCACGACCACCGAGAGGGGCGTGCTGCAATAAGCTTTTAGCTTTTAGTTTTCAGCTCATACAACATATAACCCAATAATCCATTGATTTTAAATAGCTTTCATCAGCGAGGCCATATTACCAACACCGTTCGTGAATATTGTAGGTTAAACTGGCGGGGCTGTCTAAAAAATCAAATTTCATGAAGTGCTTCAACGAATAGCGTCACATGAAATAAAACTTGCTTTTTGGTCAATTTTACTGTAAATTTGACCATGAGCAGTACAAATTTACAGAAGTTTCGTTGGCTGAAAGAGCGTCTGCCTGCGTCCTCTGCTCGCCGTTTGGTGATTCTGACAGGCGCACGACAGACCGGCAAAACCACACTTGTCCGTGCCCATTACCCTGATTTGCGCTACATCAATCTCGATGCACCCGAAAATCGCGATTTTGTTCGCCAGACACGCACCACGGCATGGGCCAGAACCGTCGGCCATGCTGTTCTCGACGAAGCACAAAAGGAGCCGACTGTTTTTGAAAAAGTCAAATTCAATTTTGACGAAGGGGATCTCCACTTCACCGTGCTTCTGGGTTCCTCTCAGATTTTGCTCTTGAAAAAGATAAGGGAATCCCTTGCCGGGCGCGCGTTTCTTTATGAACTTTTTCCACTCATGCTTTCGGAGTTAGCGTCAGACCGGAGGGCGCCGCAAAGGCCGTTGCTCGCACGATTGCTTGAGAGCGACAAGCCTGCAAAGCTCGTAGAAACTCTTCCCTCGTGTCTTCTGCCACAGGATGAAGAGGCCGCTCTTTCGGCCATGGAGTTCATGCTGAATTGGGGAGGCATGCCTGCCCTCATTACCCTCAACGATTCGGACAAACGGCAGTGGCTGCAGTCTTACGGCCACACATACCTTGAGCGCGACCTTGGCGATTTGGCGCGTCTGGACGACCTGAATCCGTTCCGGGAGCTACAGCGTCTCGCAGCGTTGCGCAGCGGCTGCATTCTTTCCTTTTCAGAACTGGCACGGGATGCCGCCCTTTCAACATCCACAACCCGGCGTTACCTCGAATACCTCAAGCTATCCTATCAAACGTTCTTGCTGCCGACATACCGCAGAAGTCTCACCAGCTCCGTCATTAAAGCCCCCAAACTGTACTGGATGGATATTGGCATTCTGAGACAGCTTCAAGGCAACTGGGGCGCGGCTACGGGCCCGCTTTTTGAAACGTTTGTCGTGAGCGAAATCTATAAGTGGCTGCGCACCAGCGCCGTCGATGTCGAACCCACCTTTTACCGTACCCGCTCAGGTCTGGAAGTGGACCTCCTGCTGTCCACACCCGCTGGCCTGCTGGGCATCGAAATTAAATCGGCGAAACAAGTTGCTGCCCGGGATTTTCGCGGTCTGCGCAGCCTGGCAGATGCATTGGGGTCTACCTGGGCGGCCGGTCTTCTCGTGACTCGCGGAGATGCTATCCATCTCCTTGACAGCGAACGAAAGATTTGGTCTGTGCCGGCACACCGCCTGTTGGCTTAATATATACCTTCAAAAACTATATTTCACTTTCACCTGCACGCGCTTATTATCCCGGAACGCGCCGAAAAAACTATTCCGATGCCCCCCCAATATATCTGCACTTACATTTAATTTGACGCCGTCAGCAATTTCGTAAGAAAACTCAGGTCGCAGGTAATAATCTTTGTTCTTCATGTTGACCACCCCTTCCAAAGACACTTTCGAGAAGTTACTCAATTCATACTCCATTCTCGCAGTCATGGACTTTTGAAAAATATGTTTTAACTCGGAGCTGCGGCCTGCCGGCTTGACTTGTGGGAGCTCCTGAACCCACTGTGCCAGAACAAACAGGTTGTGGTCGCCAATAAAATCGCTGAATGTCCGGTCGATGCCGAGGACATATTGAAAATAGGAGTCGTCAACCCCGGGCGCATCCTCAGTGATGAAGTAGGCTGCTTCGCCCCGCAGACCCCACTTCCCGATCGCTGTGGAAAAATCCGCGCCGACTGCTTTCAATCGATGATAGCGAGGTTGGATGGTGATGGAAAGCGAGTCACTGCGCAAAAGCTGAGTTTGGTGAAACGTGGGTAAATCATCCCAGCCGGAAAAATAACTTGCTGAGATATCCCAACCCGATAATGTTGTGGACAGCTTTGCAGCATACTGGGCATTTGCAATGCCTTCATCCGGGACGATTGCATCGAGAAATTCAAACGATGCTTTGAGCATGGGGGGGCCAGCTTGCGGAAACATCGGATTGGGGACTTCTGTTGGGAAGTCCGGAAACCAACGAGAGTTTTGAGAGGGCAAAACGCTGTGGGTAAATGTCGGCGCCAGAATGCCTTCAAACGTCCAATCGCCAACATAGTAATTGGCCTTCAATGCGACCACGCCGATCCGTTCGTCGTCGGTGTCCAAATAGTCGCTGAAGTCCCACGGGGTCAGGTTGTCCGTGGGGTTGATGGCATCGGCTTTGCCCCAAACGATGATCTGCTTGCCGAACCGGAAATCGAAATTGCCGAGATAGAGATCGATGTAGGTTTCGTCCAGATAAATTCGACTTCTCGACGGATCGGACTGATCTTCCCGGAACTCGATAGCCGAAAAAATCGCGGACTGCTCCCCGAGACTCGACCGCAGCTCCAATTGCACAATCCCCTGATTCCGGCTGTTGACCTTATTATCATCGCCATTCTTCACATACGAAATATGATCGATTTCTACAAAGCCGCCGACTTCCAATTCTTGTGCTTTTACACTATTAGAGCAAAGAATCAGTAAAATTGAAACGATAAACCTACTTATTCTCATAAAAATCCCAATTTTCCAAATCCCAAGCCTGGTAGAGGGTAGAGGGTAGAGGGTAGAGAGTGCATTTCACATTTCGCTCCACTCTCCACTCTCCACTCTCCTCTCTCCACTCTCCTCTCTCCTCTCTCCACTCTCCTCTCTCCTCTCTCCACCCTTTGTGGTATTTGGGTTTTTGTTTTACTTTCCCCTTTTCAAATATCTCTGGGTGAACAATTTATCGTGTAAACCATGGTTGATAACGAAATTATCAAAGAGCAGGACAGTCTTGTGGCCTGACTTGAGATTTTCCATCTCCATGCGATGGGTGCGCCAATTGCCAGTACCTTCGAGCAAGCGCACGTCGCTGGCCTGAAATATTTTTAACAGCTCCCCCTTCTTGTCATAATATTTCGTCTGAATGCCAACGAAATTATCTTTTCTAATCCAGATCTCTCTTTTGCTGTACCCGCTTGATTTCTTTTTCTTGTCATTGTTTGGCGTCGCTTCGATCAGGTAGCATTCAAACCCATCCACATCTTCTGTTTTCACCAGCGTGTATTCGTACTCTTCCAGCTCTTCGTTGCCCAAATCCTCGTACGCAAAGTCTGTCCCCATGAAACTATCCGATTGATCGCTGGCAGAAATCCGTCTTACTTTTCGCAAAGCCGGAAGATAGAGCCACTGATCGTCATCCTGACCGCTATGCTCGATCGTCAACAATCCCGTGCCTTTCACATCCGCCGGCGCTAAAAAGCGAATGAGATATTTTTCATTGTCACTGGCGTCCGTTTTTGTCACCTGAGTTACTTTACGGCTGCGTTCTTTGCCTTTTTTATTGATGAGCTTCATGACCAATTCCACGCGCTCATCAGCGGCTTTGCGCTGCTGATCGTTCTTTTGCATGATCTCGCGAGCTGTTAATTCTTGACTGTATAAGAGATGCACATTGAGGAAAACAAATATTCCTGCTGTTAGAATATAGAATATTGATCGCATCATAATGTTTAATCCTTTCTTAATTATCTGTACTACAAACCGGCAAGGATGATGTTTATTTAGCATGCTATCAGTTGCCGAGTAAAAGCTAACCTTCTTGAAGAAGGTCAGCTTTAGGTCGATCACTTAAGTCTGCATAATCAGGCCGCGGCGACAACCCTTTCCGGCCGTTATTTGGAGCAGGTTTTAACACAACCTTTGCGCCTTGAATAAATCGAGGATTTATTGTCGCGAACAAAGCCGGCAAAATCACAAGCGACCCAAATCCAACCGTGAGCATGGTCAGGGAAATCAGCCAGCCAAAGTTTTGAATGGGCACAAAACCGGAAAAGATAAAAACCATAAAGCCGAGAATGTTTGACATCATATCGTAGATAATAGCGCGGCCGGCAGATAGCATCGTGGCCACGGTGGACTGCTGCATATCGCCGGAGCTTGTAAACTCCTGCTTAAAGCGAAAAATATAGTGAATGGCAAAATCGACGCCGATGCCCACGGCAATGGCCGTAACAATCGCCGTCCCCATGTCGAGGCGAATTCCGACGAATCCCATAACGCCGAAAGTCAGCAAGGTTGCCACAACAAGGGGGATGATACTGAAAAGTCCGCCGGTAAATGAACGAAACACAACGGCACAGAAGATGAAAACGATCAGCACCGCGAGAATGATATTTTGTATTTTCCCGGTCACGATGTATCTTATTTGAGCGATCCAGATCATGAGTATCCCGCCGAACTCGTTCTCGACGCCGGGTTCAAAATGCGTATTCACATAATTCTCAAAGGTGCGAAAGAGGCGCTTATGAACGTCCTGTTCAGAAGTTTTTATCATCACTCGGATCTTGGCTCGCTGGTAATCGTAATCCACCAAATCATCGAAATCACCCGGATTCCCGGACATGGAATAGAGCAGCAGATATTGCGCAATTAAATCCTGAGAATCAGGAATCCGGTCGTAAGCCGGGTCATCTGCGTGCATCACTTTGTGCATGCGTTTGATAATATCCGCGAATGAGCTGGTGTAGCCCACCTCTGCAAAGCTTTCAGCGAATTCCTGAAACTTCCAAATTTGCTGTAACATTTTGGGGTCTTTAATTGAATCGTATTCCGGGCCCTCGATCATGACATTGAAATATCGCGAGCCGCCAAACTTTTCATTAAAAAAGTCAAAGGTCGCCCGCACATGGTGATCTTTCGGAAAGAATTTTACGAAATCGTTGCCAACGGATATTTTGCTTATGCCGATCAGAGAGATTAAGATGATGATAACGGAGAATGCCAACAGCCAGACTTTTCTTCGCAGAGAGAAAAGGGCCAACCGGGTCAATGCTCTGGTCGCCCAAGACCTGCTTGTGCGAGTTTGCTTACCGGTGGACTTCCTTAATAGAGCTAACGTAGCTGGAATGAACGTGATTGACAAAACCAAAGCGGCCAAAATTCCCAAAGCTGTGATGATACCAAATTCTCGAATGGAACCGACGCGAAATATCATCAAGGTCGCGGTGCCGATAGCGGAAGTCAACCCTGTCACCAGAATCGCGGGAACGATTTTCTGTGTTGCAGCGCGCGCGCCGGCCAGCTTATCTTTGTCAACGATTTCCTCATAATAACGATGCACCACGTGAATGCCGTAAGAGCTGGCCACCGCCACCAAAAGCATAGGCAGAGCCGACGAGACCACTGTCAATGGAAATCCCAAATGTCCCATGAGCCCCATGGTCCAAAAAACCGTCAGAGCCACCACCGTGAAAGGCAAAAAGACGCCGCGTGCGGTTCGAAACGAGAGAAAAAATCCCACCAAAACCAAAACCATTGCGATAGGAAGGAGCATCTCCACATCATGCTGAATTCCTAAATCGATTTCCTGGGTCATGATCGGGTCGCCTAAAGCATAGATTTTTTCCGGCCCTCGGTATTTCTCAAGGATATCTTGAACTTGCTGATAAACTTCTGCTTGAACGTAGTCCTGCTCGATATTTGCCAGAACCAGAGTTGAGGTTTCGTCCTCAGAAACAAAGCGGCCATAGATCAAACTGTTTGAACGGACATCTTCCCTTAATCGCTCAAGCGCTGCTTCGGTTTCGGGGACTTCTTTCATGAAAGGCCCGACTTCCAAGCCCCAGTCCCGGCCGTTGATGTTGTTTAAAGTAGAAAGACTGATGATTTGATCCTCGATGACGCCTTTGACCCTTTTCAGGTCTTCAGAGATGTGTGCGACTTTTTCCAACGTACTGGTCTGAAAAATATTGTCACTTTCAATGCCAATCATGATCATGGCCTTCTCGCCAAAGATCTCCCCGAAGCGGTCATTGGTTTTGATAATCGGGTCCTCTTTGGGCAAATCCGCATCATAGTTATTTCTGGTCTCTAGTTTAGAGATACCAAAACCCAAAATGAGGGTGACGACGAATAGAGCTGCCAAAACAGATTTGGGATAGTGAGTAACAAATCTCGCAAAGTGCTTCATAATTCTATTTCCTAATTATTTCCCATATGGATTATATGGATAGTAAATACTTTATTTTCCGAAGTATATAGGTAAAAAAAAGCGGCTGAAATTTATTAGCCGAGCATTACTGCTGTTGCAACTGTCATTTGTACCATACTGACCTCCTTATCAGGATTGTAATCATAAGCATCATAGGTAGTGTATTTATATTCTGATGGAAAAATTTAATAAACTATTTCTCGAAAATCAACTTTCAATGTTAGCCGTTTGCTTACTCTGCAAATTCCGGTCGACTTTTCGCAACAGTACCAGAAGAATTTCCTGCTCGTCCTCGTTAAGCCCTTGCAGCATCCCGTGGCTAAACTCCATGTGCGTGTCCATATTCATATCGAAAATTTCTTGGCCTTTTCCGGTTAAAGTGACCTTCACGATTCGGCGATCTTCATCGGTGCGTTCGCGCACGACATATTCCTTTTGCACCATTTTATCGACAATGCCTGTTACCGTGCTCACGGCCAACATCAGGTGGTCGGCAATTTTGCGCATGATACTGGGGCCGGTTTTACCGAGAAAATCGATAACTTTCAATTCCTGCAAGCTCAAATCGCCATATTTCTCCAGGCAGTGGCAATGCAGAACCATAAACTGCTCTACCAAAGTGTCAATATACTGATTCAAAATTCGAGCTTTCTGTTCAAGATTGGTCATGTTGTACGTGCTTCGAATACTTTGAGTTTCAAATTATTTTAATACTAAATAACTTTTTTGAGGAAGTCAAGTACTTTTTTAATCCAGATGCCATACTTCCGTTGCCAGCTCAAGCCTCCACAGAACCGTACAAGTCACTTGCGACACTTAACATTGAAGATCAAAGCACCGATATTACTTTTGGTGCTTTATAGTATTGTCGGTAAAATTTTGCATTTTTGTGCAAGAAAACGACTAAATGACCCGAAGCGATTGACACGACCCGTCATTAAGTC
>JBHHWX010000089.1:0-15239 GCA_046756745.1 bacterium
GGGCGATTGTAAGGCAGGGCCTTGACCCTCATGACACGGGACGCATCCGAAACGATTGATAGGATGGATTTTGAGGAGCTCATCCCGGTCGGGGTGAGTTTGATACAGTAGTGGATACTCTTCGTAACCGCCCTTATCAACATTGACGTGGCAACTGGTACAACGGTCAACCTGATCTAAAAAACTTTCAAAATTACCGCGTACAAAATCGGCTAAGACGAATTGTTCGATCTTAATCTTTCGGTCGTCGATGAGTTGTAATTTCGTCTCTATATCACGGATAGGAGCCTTTAGGTTCTCAATTTTCTTGCGCAGGCTATCCTCTTTGGCGCTATAACGCGCTAAGCGGGTTTCCAAGTCGGCTTTCTTGGTTTCCGCTTCGTCCCACTCGCCTTTGAGCTTTTCGACTTCCTTATTGAGTGCATCGATTTTAGGCCGCATAGCCTGAGCCTTGTCAGGCTTGCCTTGATGCTCTGCATGTTTGTACTCATACCACAGCGCGTCAAATTCACTTTTTGCAAAGCGGTATTTCTGCATGGCGTCTTCGAGAGCGAGGTCAGCGCTTTCGATATCGAAAAGCAAATCTTCATAGGCCTGACCCTCTAAATTCTTTTTGGTTTCGCGAAGCTGTTCCTGTAAATTCTTAAGTGTGTCGCCGTTCTTCTGATTCAACTCTTGTTGGGCTTGATTCAATTGCTCATGAACGGTATTGTATTCCAGGTTGTTGAACTCTGATTGGTATCTTTGCCAAGGGGCCCGAAAACTGATCATGTCGATAATAGCCCAAAAGGTAGTCAGCGCTAACAATCCTGAGAGAATGAAATAAAAGTGTCCGTAATCTCTTTCTTCTATTGGTTTTTCTGATCGTTTTGGCAATGCCGCTTCCTCCAAATTAGCCAGTAATTAGATGTTAAACCAAGGAGTTACCCAAATATACTTGATATTGAGCGTCCAGCGCAGGAGCATTTTGATCGGCAGACCGATCATGGTTAAGAATAAAAAGGCTGTGACCGAGTATCGCGCAACCCCAAACTTTTTCATGAAATCAGAGTTCCTTTTCCAGTAATAATACAGGACGCCTAATGCGTAATAGATGGTGACGACGAATCCTCCAAAAAAGAAAGCTCCGGTGGAGCTGCGGATCCCTAACTTTTGATGTAAATCGACATTGGTCATCGCAACGACTTTGTGGACGTCCCACCTTTCCCAGGGTGCAAAAAAATTCCAGCCAGGTCCGCGCATAAAGGTCCCCACAAAAATTAAGGCCATCCACAAAATGTAGAACCCGAATAGAAACGTCGAAATGGCGAATTTCCTCTCTTGCCAGGTGTAGTAACCGTTGCCTTTCGGGTTTTTGTCGATATACGGTATGGCCATCAGCCCGACGATAATGATAGTGGGAAAGATCACACCCGCAATCCAGGGATCGAAGTACACCAGCATTTCCTGGAGTCCAAGAAAGTACCAAGGCGCTTTTGATGGATTGGGAGTTCGACTGGGGTTCGCCGCTTCTTCCAACGGTGCGTCAACGACAATCGACCAAACCGTCAGAATCACCATAATCAAGATCGAGCATAAGAATTCGTTGCGGGTGAGACTTGGCCAGGTAAAGACCCGGTCTTTTCCTTCCTCTTGCAACTTACTATAATCACCGGCGCCAATCACGCGGTCGTTCTGCCTTGCTTGCCGGAAAGCCAGCCAAGTATAATAAATGAAGAGGAACAGCATCATCACAATCGGGATATTGTCTGCTTTCGTCAGAATCTTTAAGAAATATTCCATAGGTCTCCCTTAAGATATTCTCTGCAAATAATATAAGGTGCAACAGAGCGTAGTAACGCAACGCTCAGACAGGCTTACGTGCACATATGAATGATTAGATAGTACAATATTCGAGTTGGTGAAATTATAGAGGGCCGGAAATTCCACCGTCTTTTCTGACTCGCCAAAAATGTACGGCAATGAACACTGTTAAAAATAGCGGAAAAAAGATGCAATGCAAAACATAAAAACGCAACAGCGTTGGCGGTCCTACCTGGGTTCCACCAAGAAGGACAAACCGCACATCATTATCCGGCCGCATACCTAATTCCGGCCCGAACGGGCCTTCGTGACCAAGGAGCGGCGTAGCTCGAGCCATATTGGTGCCCACTGTCACAGCCCAAATGGAAAGCTGATCCCACGGCAGCAAGTAACCGGTGAAACTTAGTAACAGAGTCGTTGTTAACAAAATGACGCCCACCACCCAATTGAACTCCCGCGGCGGTTTATAAGAACCGGTCAAAAAGACCCGAAACATGTGTAACCAAACCGTGATCACCATGCCGTGTGCCGCCCAGCGATGCATATTTCGCAAAAACATCCCGAACGGGACGTCGAATTGAAGGTATTTCATATCGTTGAAAGCGTATTCAGCGGTCGGACGATAGTAGAACATCAAAAGAACACCAGTTACAGTCGTCACTAAAAACAGCAAAAAGGTGATTCCCCCCATGCACCAGGTGAAACGGATATAGGCGCCATGACGCGGAATGCGGGTAGGATGAAGATGCAGCCAAATATTATCTAAAACTTGAAGATAGCGGTTTCGCGGCGTGTCTTCATAACCATGCCGAAACATTGACTTCCAGACTTGCGATTTCAAAAACCCATCTTTCATTTTGTTGAAGAAAGCTTGCATCTTATCTCCTTATATTGTAATCAGATACCTGCTGATTTAGTCGATTTAAATGCCGTGAATATAATCACATTTTTAATAAATGTCAAGGGAATCTGTATCAATTCATGCATCGTTGCAGTCGAACTATTTCAAAGTGACGTCTGAAATAGTATTTTTTTGTTGCAATGCCCCGACATTTTCCCTATATTGGTGTACTTATAAACACCGAGCAATGTTTTCACCTCACACGGATTGAGCATCATGTCACAGGCAACGGAAGAATCTCTTGTGCGTTCGATATTTGTCGATATGAATTCCTACTATGCTTCGGTCGAGCAGGAGCTGCACCCGGAATACCAGGGAAAGCCCGTGGGCGTGGTTCCGACCTTGGTCGATACATCCTGCTGCATTGCAGCGAGTTATGAGGCCAAAGCCTTCGGGGTCACAACCGGCACACTCATTGCCAAAGCCCGTAAACAGTGTCCCGGAATCATTTTGGTCGAGGCGCGACCGAAAGTATACGTGGATTTTCATCACCGGATTGTACAGGCGGTGGAATCGTGCGTCCCGGTGGCGATGGTTCGCTCCATCGACGAGATGGACTGTCGTTTGATCGGGCGTGAACAACATCCGGAGAATGCCTTCACAATTGCCCGTAACATCAAAGCCGCGATTCGCAGTCAAGTGGGGGCTTCACTGAAATGTTCGGTCGGCATTGCCCGCAATTCCTTTCTCGCCAAAATCGCAGCAGAAATGCACAAGCCGGACGGTCTGGTCATGATCACCTTGACAGACCTACCGGATATTTTGTATTCTTTAGAATTGCAGGACATCCCCGGCATTGGCAGGCGAATGTATGAGCGGATAAAAAAGGCCGGGGTGCAGACCGTCTATCAACTGTGTGCGCTTTCAAAGAATGAAATGAGAAAAATTTGGGGAGGAATTCTCGGCGAGCGCATCTGGCATTGGCTTCGCGGCGACGATGTGCCCGAACCGGCGACGAAGAAGCGCGTCGTTGGGCACTCGCATGTTTTAGCGCCGGAGCTGCGCAACGAACAAGAAGCTTATGCCGTGGTACAAAAACTCGTCCACAAAGCGGCTCTGCGACTGCGGAAAATGGGGTATTGGGCAAAGCTGCTGTCTGTCTATGTGAAATATCTCGACCGCCCATTGTGGGAGGCCAAATTGAAACTCAGCGAATGTCAGGATGATCTCACCTTGCTTGCCGCCCTAAAAAAACTTTGGGTGCAAAAGCCAAAGGGAAAACCGCTGGCAGTTGGCATCAATTTATCCGATCTCGTTCCGAATGCGCTCAACAACTTAAGCCTTTTCGACGATCCGAAACGCCAAAAGCTCATCGCCTCTATTGATAAAATCAACGCCAAATACGGCATCGAAAAAGTCTATTTCGGGAGTATCCACCATGTAAAAGGCGCTGCGCCCACACGCATCGGGTTCACGAATATTCCGGATACGTTTTGGGATTAAGTGAGACTAATTGTCAAAGTAAAGTAACATCACAGACCCGATAAAGAAATTTTAGTCATTTTCCTTTTTCTCTTTGTTTTTCAAATCCAGATTTATAAATTCGAGATAGTGTGGTTTTAGGCTTTGAGGGAGAGCGACGGAATTCAATTATGAAAGATAGAAACATACCCCCAAAGGGCCGGAGCTGGTTATTCCGCGTCACCTGGCCCGTCACTCAGTACCTGATCACAAATCTTTCTGTTTCAATCGGATGGTTTTTCTTTAAAGTTCTCAATCATACAAAAGTGATTGGGAAGAAAAATGTACCGAAAAGAGCGAATGTCCTTCTGCTTTCCAATCACCAAAGTATGATCGATAGTTTCCTTGTGGGGATGTTTGCTTTTTATCCGAAATCGGTCATCAAACCGCACGTCATGCCCTGGAATCCTGCGGCAGAAGAGAATTTTTACCGTTCACCGATTTTGGCTTGGTTAGCAGACAATTGGAAATGTATTCCGATAAAAAAAGGCCGGAAAGATGTCGGCGCTATCTTTAAAATGGCCGAAGCCTTGAAAGTCAGTCCTATGACGTTTTTCCCCGAAGGGACCCGTTCAAGAGATGGCAAAATTGGCAAAGCGCGCGGCGGGGCCGGACTTCTCATCTTGGAAACGAACCCTACGGTAATTCCCGTCTGTATTGATGGCATGGATAAGCTCCTACCGATTGGTAAGGTCTTGCCACGAATTTTTAAAAAAATCTACGTTTATTATGGCGAACCTCTCGACCTGTCCGGGTATGAGGATCAAGAGAAAACGAAACAGACCGCTGAAATGATTATGAATCGAGTGATGGACAGAATTCGAGCTATGCGCACAGAAATTGCCCAGATGAAAGCTGAGGGAAGGCTTTGCGAGGCAAAAACGGCCTTACCACACAAAAAATCCACCGCGTCTTCTTCAATCACGAGTTAGTTTCTGAACGAAATTTTTTTCACATTTTTTCCTTTCTAATGACTCTCGGAAATCTTATATTTCCATTTCGGAAGAAAATTGATTGAACAAATGTTGTAACTCATATTAATATTCATATTCATTTCATACTCAATGGACAAATTTACTGTCAGAGGTCTGGTGTATTTGACTATCAGCTTGCTTGGGCTTGGCTATGAACTTCTTTTTATACATCCTCCTCGGCTGTTCCTGATCATCATGTATTCCATCGTATCCGGTATCGGATTAATTTGTATTTTTTGGATAAAGAAGCAAAAGAGCGAAGCGTAAGAAAATATGCCATACTTAAAGACACACCCCTATTTTTTTCTGTTTCTCCTATTGTTCATCCTATTTAACGACCGCGATGGTGTTCAGGCTAAAAGTGAGAAAGCCATCGAGATCGTGTCCTTCGGTAATAACAGCATTACCGTGGCTTTGACCTTTCCCGGATGGAGTTTCGAAAAGAGCAGAGTTGGCGATGAAGAGTTTGTTCGGGCAGAATTTGAAGGCGCTTATTTTCAGGATGAAGCGCTGGGGGCGCCCCGTATTCCGTATCATGTTTTGGTGATCGGAGTGCCTGTCGGGGCTGTTGTTCAAGGGCGAATTCTCTCGGCAGATGATGAGGTCCTCAGCGACGTGAAAGTCATCCCGCATTTTGGCGTGGCCCGTGGAGAGATCGGCCCGGAGGCGTCGTACGTTCTTGACACTGAGATCTATGAAAACACAGCTTTATTTCCCGCGTCTCAAATAAAAAGTTCCGCCCGGTCTTTTTTTCGCGATCAGCAGATCGTGCGCGTTGCAGTCGCCGGTCTGCAATTTCTTCCCTCTAAAAATCAGATTCGGAAATATGATCGCATCGTTCTGCAGCTCGACTTTGTCGGAGGGGAAACACAGCCCTCTGTTGGCAGGATTCGCTCCCGGCATGAAGAAGAGCTGTATGAAAACGCGATATTGAATTATCGGCAGGCTTTGAATTGGCGTAAGAGCCGTTCCGAAAAAGCCGGAATACCGAAAAGCCGGTCTCAAATGAATGGAACGTTTTACACGTTTGGTATCCGGGAAGAAGGCATGTACAAAATCGACGGCGCTTTTTTGGAGGCCAATCTCAACGGTATGAGTTTGGCTCAAATAGACCCGCGTAAAATTCGTCTGTTTAACAATGGCGGCCGCGAATTGCCGCGCGACATGAATGCCATCCGGCCACAAGGTTTCATTGAAAACGCCATCATCGTCGAAGATGGCGGTGACGGGACATTTGACCGGGACGATTTCATATTGTTTTATGGCATCGGGATTGAGGGTTGGGACTATAATCCCGGCAGTGGAACATTCTCACACTATATTAACCATTACGGTTTCAACAATATCTACTGGCTCTCTTTTGACCAACAACAGGACGGCAAAAGAATTCCGCAAGTAAGCTCCGGTCAAATCAGCGGCAACCCGGTCGATACCTATCAAGGGTTGTTGTTTATAGAGGAAGAAAGATTTAATCCCCTGAAAAGCGGCTTGAACTGGTTTGGCCGGGAGTTCGCCATCGATGATATCAGCCGTTCGCACACATTTAATTTAGAACTGCCGAACGCAACGGGTAACGCCACACTCGAGGCGAGTTTCATTTCGAAGGTTTCCGGGCTACACCAATTCTCTTTTCAAATGAACGGCGCTTCTATCGGCGATCATCAATTTTTCGGATCAAGTCCGTTTTTGGGGCAGTATCTGCGTATGCAGGCGTCCACGGTTTCCGTGGACGCGTCCGCTGCATTGATTGCCGGGTCAAATCAATTACAGATTTCGTATGCCCACCCGACATCTACCGGGCGGGCGCTTTTGGATTGGCTGGAATTGACGTATGCCGCCTCGCTGCAGGTTGTCGACGATGAGCTCGCTTTCACTGTGACGCCGGCGAGCGGTCTGCAATCGTATCGCGTGGGCGGTTTTTCAAGTAACGCGATGAAGTTGTTTGATGTTAGCGATTTTTCTCGAGTCCGGGAAATTGTGAACTTCACTGCCACAAATAATGTACTGACATTTGCCGATGTTCAGGAAACGTCCAAACCAAAACGGTATTTAACTTTAGTTCCATCTAAGTATAAGACAATTGAAAATATCGAACGTATGGAAGTGCTCGATTTACGCGACCCCTCCCTGGCTGCGGAGTTCATCATTATCACTCATGAAGATTTTTATTCGGAAGCTTTGCGATTGGAGAGTTTACGGGAAAACGGCAACCCGGACAACCGTCTGGTCACAGAGGTTGTGCGTATCACCGATATTTATAACAATTTTTCCGGGGGGGTGAAGGACCCGGTTGCGATTCGTGATTTTATTAAATACGCTTTTGAAAATTGGCCGAGTCCTCCTTCTTATGTCCTCCTGTTTGGAGACGGCGATTACGATTACAAAGACGCTGCAAGTCCCGATTTCATACCCACTTTTCAAACGGATGAGCTGCCTCGAGATAATCGTCTTGCCGAGCTTGTGAGCCGCACAACCGATAGTTGGTATACGTACGTTTCCGGAAATGACCAAGTCATGGATCTCGCGATCGGGCGTATCAATGCTCAGACATTACAAGACGCTCAGAGCGCGATCGATAAAATCATCGCTTATGAAACCCATCCTTTGCGAGGCAACTGGCGAAATACTATCACCATGGTTGGAGACGATGAATTAGTCGGCGGCGGGCGTCCCAGCGCTGCCGATGACGTCCATATTCGGCAGACCGAGACGATCGCAGAAAGCGCGTTTCCCAACTGCTTTGATGTTCAAAAAATCTATTTAACAGAATTTCCAAAGGTTCTCAATGCTTCTCAAGGTGGTGTGATCAAACCCGCGGCACGGGAAACGCTCATTCGTCAGATCAATCAAGGCACGCTGATCGTGAATTTTATCGGACATGGTAATTCAACGGTTTGGGCTCATGAAGTCGTCTTTCACCAGAGCGATAATGAGCGTGTGCAAAATACAGACAAGCTGATTTTCTTCGTGGCCGCCACATGTGATTGGGCGTTATTTGATGCTCCCGAACGACAGAGTCAAGCCGAGGAGCTGCTCTTAGCTGAAAACCGCGGTGCAATCGCTATTTTGTCTTCGGCCAGACTGGTCTTTTCTTCCGGGAATTTTGCATTTAACCGCAGTTATTACGACAATCTCTTTACCGTACCCGGACAGACCGGCCGGATTGGCGATGCGTTCGTGGCGACCCGCATCAGAACCGGAAACACCACCAACGATGAGAAATTTCATATTTACGGCGACCCGACTTTACGCTTGGCCATCCCGAAGCAGGAAGCGGTGATTACCGCGATAACCCCGGACTCGGTCGTGGCCTTGACCACAATGGAGATCGCAGGAGAAGTGAGAAAAGGCGGGCAGCTCCAAGACGACTTCAACGGCAAAGCATTTTTAACCACTTTTGATTCCAAACGATTCGTCGAAAATATCCCTGAAGCCGGTTCCGTACAAAGATATTTTCTGCCGGGAAACTCCATCTTTCGCGGCGCCGTGCCGGTGCAAAACGGCAGATTCACAGTCCGGTTTATCGTACCCAAGGACATTTCCTATGGGGGCAGCTTAGCCCGGGTCAGCGCTTATTTCTGGAATGATGAAATCGACGGTTCCGGCTGCCGGGACCACATTCAGGTCAGCAGCACCTCTGCCGAGCTTACCGATAACACCGGACCGGAAATTCAAATTTATTTTAAAGGTCATGAAAATTTTACTACCGGCGATATTATAGATGAAAACGTGACGATGGTGGTCGACATCGCCGATACGGTCAGTGGCATTAATATCGCCGGGGAAATCGGGCATCGCTTGACGTTGAATATCGATCCGAATGAAGAAACCTGTCTTTCTGAGCTGAACCGGTTTCGAGGTATTAGCATGGTCGACTTGACGGATATCTTTCAATTTAAAGAGGGCGACCACCTTCGCGGGACTGTAGCGCTTCCGTTGAACTTTCCCTCTGAAGTCGATATTGCCGGCCGCACGGTTTCATGCGTTGGCCTGGACGGACAAGATCGCCACACTTTGGTCATCAAAGCTTGGGATAACGCAAACAATTCATCAACCGTCTCTGTGGAAATCCGTGTTGTGCATCAGCAGGGGCTGGTGTTGACGGAAATCATGAATTATCCTAACCCATTTCCGCAAAATACGACATTTACCTTTATCTCTAACCGGGATGCGGAAATCAGGATAAAGATATTTACTGTATCGGGACAATTGATCCGCACATTGGAATATCCTTTAGCTGCAAGTGGTTTCAATATGATAGAGTGGGATGGGAGGGATGCAGTAGGTGATTTCCCGGCTAATGGAGTTTATCTTTATAAAGTCGTTGCCAGAACACAGGATGAATCCGGTGAGATTCAAATTGAGTCGCCGATTCAAAGATTAGCAATTATTCGTTGAGAAAAAAAAGAACAAGGAAGGGGTCATGAAAAAACATAACATCGCACACATTTTCGTTCTCGCCATATTAGCTTTCACTTTTATGGGAAGTGACCATGGCAAAAAATCCAAGAAAATTCAATGGAAAACCTTCGAAGATGGCCTGGCCTTAGCTAAAAAGGAAAATAAATTACTTGTTGTTGATTTCTACACAGAGTGGTGCCATTGGTGTAAAGTTATGGATAAAGACACGTACGGCGACAAAGGCGTCATTGGTCTTGTAAAAGAACATGCCGTCATGTCTAAAGTAAACCCGGAAATTTCAGGACAATATCGGTTCCGTGAGGCCAATTATTCCGGCCGTCAGCTCAGTATGATGTTCGGCGTGAAAGGCTTTCCCACGACCGCCTTTATCAATGCGAAAGGAGAGCTTCTTGCCTCCATTTCCGGGTTTATTCCGGCGGAAAAATTTACCATGATTTTAAAATATTTAGCAGGAAATTGGTACGACAAAATGGAATTCAATGAGTTTGTTAAAAAAGAGCAGAAAAAAAATAAGAATTGATGTCTATTCTAAAGCGGACTGTTCCTTATGCGATAAAGCAAAACAAGTTCTCTTAGAAATTCGAGATGATTTCAACGTTGAGATTCATGAGATAGACATTACAAAAGATTCCTCTCTTTATGAAGAATTTAAAGAAAGCATTCCGGTGGTTTTTATTAACGGCCGCAAAGCATTTAAGTATAACATTGATGGTGAAGATTTAAGAAAGAAGCTGCGTCGACTCATCTAATCCCTCACGCGGCAAAGCCACAACTAGAATAGACCCGGACATTTATTGCTCCAACAATCCAATACTCCGTTTGATTCATTATTCAGAACTAAACCTATTTAGGGTCTGAACGAAAACTCGTTCAGACACTATTTAAGTTTTTTTCTAAAAAAACAAAGTTTTTCGGAGTCATAGAATAACCGCTATTCACCGTTTTCCACGATCTCCTCGATCTATGATGTGAAGTTTTTAAAATTCTCAGAATTTTATTTGTATTAATTCAAAATTGTTTTTATTTTAAAAGTCGATTCTTAGACTAGTCCCTTTAAATCCAATCTATTTTTTTGGTATACTTTTATGAGCCCACTCTAAAAATCGATGCCATCGGTAATCTGTCTTTTTCTAGCCTTTTAGAGTGAACTCTTTTATTTAACTGTTTTCATTTAATCAGGAGGTAAATTATTATGGCGTACGAATGGAAGTTTCATCCAAGACCCTATACCGACGAAGAAGCGAAAGAGCTGTTGAAAGATGTCGTGTCGGTTGAAACCAGCGATTGGCATTACAACACGCATCATAAAGGTTACGTGACATTTATGAATAAAATCGAACAGACGCTTGCTGGCGCGGACGCCGGGGCTGCGAATGGTAATTGGAGCGAATTTGGTGAATTAAAGAGACGGTTTACATGGAATCATTCCGGCGCGTTGTTGCACGATGTGTATTGGGAAGTGATGGGGGGAGACGGCGACGTTGATAAGGGCCCGGACATCAAGGCGGCTCTGGAACAACATTTCGGTTCGGTCGATAATTGGAAAGCCGATTTCAAAGCCGCGGCTTTTGCAGCAAAGTTAAGCGGCTGGGGGTTGTTGGTATACGATGCCCTTTATTCGCAGCGACTGATGAATGTGTTGGTAGATGAGCACCAGTACGGCGCCATTTGGGGCGGCATTCCTCTCATTTCATGCGACGTGTTTGAACATGCTTATTATCACAAGGACGGTCCCGGCCGGGCAAAGTATATCGATAATTTTCTCAACAACTTGCATTGGGGACGGATTAACGATCGCTATCGGAAATTTGTTAAGTAGCGTCTAAACGACGTAAATAGAAAAGCCTACTTTTGTTGAGAAGTAGGCTTTTTTATTAAATCCGTGTTCCCACCGCGCCTGTCATTTTCGCTGCGATAGGAATGGAATAGAAACTTTTTAAAAATCTAACGCCACACCCATCCTCAGCCTTCTGCCGAAATCGTTGTTGATGGGATCGAATAATCTATAGGCTCTCACGCCGGTATTGTTGATTTCGTCAATGACGTTTTCTTCATCAAAAAGGTTTCTGATTTCGAAGAAAGGATTGAGCCTTGCGCCATGCACCGTGTAGGTTTTTAGCTTGACTTTTAGATCTAAAAGATTTCTCCACGATAAGCGTGAGTTGTTTGGCGTTGCACTGCCGGGTGTGGTAAACGGCAGCGGACTCAGTAGTCGATAGAGCGCATTGATATGAAACAGACGGTTCTCGTAATCCAGGTCGAGAATGAAGGTGTGTCTTTGATCCCAACTTAGGGGAAAGGTAACTTTTTCTCGCGGAAGTGTACCGGTCAGGGCAAGATTGAATTCTTCCTCGGCTGTGGAAGTCGTGCCTTTCGCCTTCATGTAGGTATAGCTTATTCGACCGGATATCTGGGGCGAGATGCGTTTTTGTAGCGTGACCTCAAAGCCGGATGTTCGTCCGGTTGCTGTGCTGGTGTAGCGGCTAAATCCCACCGTTTGCGCATCCGAGGTGAGCACACTGTCCGGTAAAATAAAAGTCTGGGTGTCCACCAAATTATTGAATTGTTTGGTGAAACCCGAAAGAACAAATAACCAATCTTCGCCAACCACTCGCTTATAGCTGAATTCAGATGAGATCGTCTTAATCGGTTCCAGGTCGACATTGCCAATAATGGGTAGGTAGCCATTGAGCGCGTAATTATTGCCTGTATAGTAGTAAAATAAGGAAGGTAGTTGATAATACCAGCCGTAATTCACGTGGAGTCTTTCATTGTCGGAGAGCGGAATCGAAACTCCGATACGCGGTGAAAACGAGGTTTTATTCTGCGACCTCGTAGCTGAGCGAGGGACGCCGAGTTGCTGACGCAATTCTTGAAATTCATCGAGAATTTGAGTGACGCGGGCTTTCGGAGAAAAGATGTCGTAACGAAATCCTATATTGGCATTGATGCCGTTTAAGGAGATTTGATCCTGTAAATAGAGAGCAAAATTCTGTGGTGAGAAGTCATAGTCGTTTTCCGTTTTATTAAAAACGATGCTGCCTTCTTTTGACGAAAAATAATCGTATCGCACACTGTTGGAGGTGACGTTATGATTTTGCAGCTCCAAGCCGCTTTTTATCTGATGGTGTGTGGATAATTGTCCGATAGCGTCCAGTTTGATAATTACGATATTTTCGGTAGTGACTTCGTGCCAGGGCTGGTTGCCGCTGATAATCTGACTATTGGGGTCTGTGGGGTTGGCAAATTCTATCTCCGGCGTTTCATCGCCTAAAATAGAGCGCTGGTAGCGATAGTTGGCAACTCGTAACGAAGTGAACAATTTCGGACTAAAAGTATGGGTCAGGGATGCGCTGATACGATGGCTGATGTGTTTGTTTTCGGCGAGGCCGTCTATATTCAATTGCCACTGCGGGTGAAATTGTCTCCACTTCCAATTCGACAGCAACCCCTGGAAGGAGAGAATTGTATTGCTGCTGATATTAAACGAAAGCTTCGAATTGATATTGTAATTTTGGAAAACCGGAAAACCAAAGGCCTGCCTCATCTGGTCGCGATGCGCAGTATCGCTCAGATTGAGATCCGCGGAGAAGAAGTAGTTCGCGTTGATGAGAGGTCCACCAAAGCCAATCGTTAAGGGCCCGCCGACATAAAACTCGGCTCGCCGGGTATTGTCATTCCCGGTTATACCGGTTTCGATAAAATCCGTATAGACTTTGAATGCTCCGTCAATTTTGTTGCTACCATTTTGGGATACGACGTTCACAATTCCCGAAGAGGCGTTGCCGTATTCCGCAGCAAAACCGCCGGTCTGCACCATCATTTCAACAATGGAGCTATTGGGAAAATTACTTGCGAGCTCGCGTGCGAGTCCCCCTTGTAACGGGAGACCGTCAAGCATATAAACAACTTCATTTTCGCGACCGCCGCGAATGTGTGTTCCGATAACTCCGGGCAGAAGAGCAATCGCCTGACGATAGGAGGAGACGGGCAGCTTTTCATTGATTTCTTGGCCAGAGATGAAGTAACTCGATGAGGTGATATCACTGTGGATAAGTTGTCGTTTTTCAGTCACCACGACTTCCTCCAGAGGCAGAACCTTTGCAGATATTTCGAAATTGATTTCTGTGTTGAGATCGACGCTTACTTTTACGTTCTTTTTGGTGATTTTTGAATATCCCATGAACTGTGCACTGACGTCGTAGAGCCCCGCAGGTATGTTAGAGATAATATAGCGACCGTTTTTGTCGGCCATCGTACCCATCGTCGTTCCTTCGATTTTAACAGACGTGCCAGGTAAAAGGTGACCGGTTTCATTATCTCGAATCGTGCCGGAAATTGAGCCTGTAATGCCGGGGAAAAGTGAATTCGCAGAGAAAACGACGAAACAGAGGCATAAAAGATATTTGTAAGTTTTACATCCCAAAGTTACAACCTCGAGAGAAAAGCTAAGTGTAAGAAATTAGTCATAAATCGCAAGTTTCTGCAAAAAATGCAAATTATATGCCAAGTGCATATTCTAATTGTGATTAGCAAGAATAAATTTTTACCAGAAATAAACTTTGGGTTTCGTATTGCTCATTCTTTGCTGTAACTTTAATTAAAACAAAAAGTCACTTCGAGCAACATAAAAATGAAGACCGTCTTCAACGTAAAAAAAAATCTTTCAAATTATTTTATTTTACTTACATTAGTGCAAAATATTACCTATAGTGGAAAAGAATTGCACAGTTTGATGTTAACTTTTTGACCACAATGTTTAAAAATGATACACTCGTTTTTCTTGATAATCTAAAAAGATTTGGTTGGAAACTCGGTCTGAAGAATATTTCTGATGTGTTATCTGCGATAGGAAACCCCCATCACCGTTTTCAATGTATTCATATAGGAGGAACAAACGGTAAAGGTTCAACGGCTGCTTTCCTTGATTCCATCCTGAGACAGTCGGGTTATAAAATCGGGCTTTTCACGTCTCCACATCTCCTTGAGATAAACGAACGAATTCAGGTCGGGGGCCAGCGTATTTCGGATGGAGAATTCTCGAGACGGGTTTCTGATATGAAGTCTATTTTAACTGAAAAGGGGTGTACCTATTTTGAAGCGGTCACGGCTGTAGCGTTCCAATATTTTGCCGATGCCGGTATTGATATTGCTATTATCGAAGTTGGGTTAGGCGGGCGTTTTGATGCAACAAATGTCGTTCACTCTCTTGTCAGTATGATTACAAATGTTGATTTGGATCATACAGAATGGTTAGGCCAGAGCCGAACTGCTATAGCAAAAGAAAAAGCCGGAATCATCAAGCCTGACGGTTGTTGTTTAAGCGGGTCGGAGGATAAAAATGTCAATCTTGTTCTGAAACAGGCTGCACATGAAAAAAACGCCAGATTTTTCGAGTTAGATCGCTTTTTTACTTATCATGTCAATCATATGTCGGCGCAGGGGGCTGAGTTTAATCTCGAAATTGCTGAGACCTTGTATAAAGATATCCGGATCAATCTTGTAGGTGAACACCAAATAAGAAATGCTGCCCTTGCCGTTATGACTTGTCACATTCTCCGTGAACAAAATATTCCTGTTGGCAAGCAAGACATTTGCAGAGGTTTGAGGAACGCGAATTGGCCTGCTCGCCTGCAATTATTACTAGCCCGTCCCCAAATAGTCGTTGATGTCGCTCA
>JBHHWX010000090.1:0-15159 GCA_046756745.1 bacterium
GCCGGTGAACGCTTTGTATTCACCTTTTGTATTCATGACCGCAAATTGGCGCCCGTGTTTTGTCCAGCGCTCCGGACGCGGATCCGGATCGTTTTCCCAGACCTGCTTCACAACTTCAGCTGGGGAAAATCCTTTTTTCAACAGTTCGAGCGCTTGCGGACCGTAGCTCACATCCACGATCGCCTGGGTCGCCACCATGCCGACGCCGGCTTCGCCCCACAGCACGCCATTGCCAACCGAAAAAACCCGCGATTGCACCGCGCCTCCGATTTCACCGGTTTGGGGATCATAGCCGAGAATCGAAAATGTCGCCACAGGATCCCATCTGCCGGTTATCGGTTTTTCGTGAATTCCGAGTTGCCACAAAAGGGTAAGCGCGGCGAATAGGATCATACACGTTGTCACAAACACAACTCTTTTTCCCATTTTAAGCCTCTATCCGTATTCCTTCATTCCTTATATCTCCTCATTTCCTTGTCCTACTCCTACACGATATGCGGTAAAAACTGCGGTCGCTTGCGATGTTTTGTCGCCTGTTCAAATGCATAGGCTATCTTGATGAGCACAGGCTCGCTATAGGCGCGCGAGAAGAAGGAGATGCCAACCGGCAGACCATGAACAAACCCGGCAGGTACGGTGATATTGGGATAACCTGCTCTTGCTGCCGGTGATGAGCTGCCGCCCGAAAAATGGTCGCCGTTAACCCAGTCCGTCACCCATGCCGGCCCGCCTGTAGGCGCAATGATGGCATCCAACCGGTGCTTCTTTAACGTTGCGTCAATGCCTTCATCGCGGGACAGCCGGCGCACTTTCTTCAGGGCTTCTTTGTATTCGGGACTCGAAAGGTCGCCTTTCTCATGTGCCCGGTGCAGAATTTCTTGGCCGAAGTAGGGCATTTCTGCATCTTTATTGGCCTCATTAAATTCGATCAGCTCCTGAAGAGAATGCACCGCAACCTCTGTGCTGAGTCTGGCGAGATATTTGTTGAGATCGGTCTTGAATTCATACAAAAGCACCTCAAACCCGGAATCCCCATATTTGCGACGGGTCTCAATGTCAGCCGGATCAACCATGATCGCGCCAAGCTTTTTCATTGTTTCGATCGCGTCTTCCATGAGTTTGTCAACTTTGGCGTGAAAGCCGAAATAGTTGCGCGCCACACCGATTCGCGCGCCTGTCATTCCCTTCGCATCGAGGAAACGGGTATAGTCTCCATGCGCTTTCCCTTTACTTTGTTGCGTTGCTTTATCTCGTGGATCCATCCCGGTGAGGACTCCTAACAGGGTGGCAGCGTCGCTCACGGTTCGCGCCATGGCGCCTGCCGTATCCTGGGTGTGGGCAATCGGGATGATGCCCGATCTGCTCACCAAGCCGACAGTCGGTTTGATGCCAACAATACCGTTTGCCGATGACGGACAGACCACGGAGCCATTCGTCTCGGTGCCGATAGCTACGGAACAAAGATTGGCGGCCGCAGCAACCCCTGAACCCGAACTTGAGCCGCAGGGATTACGGTCGAGTGCGTACGGGTTGCGTGTTTGCCCGCCTCGTCCGCTCCAGCCGCTCGAGGAGCTGGTGGAGCGGAAATTCGCCCACTCGCTGAGATTGGTTTTACCAAGAATGATAGCCCCGGCCTGCCGCAGCTTTTGAGCCACAAATGAATCCTGCGCCGCAATAGAGCCTTTGAGTGCGAGTGAGCCGGCCGTGGTAGTCATTCTGTCAGCAGTATCGATATTGTCTTTAATGAGCACAGGTATGCCATGCATGGAGCTGCGAACACGGTTTTTCCCTCGCTCTTCATCTAATTTATCTGCGATTGCGAGCGCATCGGGATTGAGCTCGATGATTGAATTTAGTGACGGCCCTTGCTGGTCGATCTCTTTGATACGCTCCAGATACATTTCAGTGATGGAGCGAGCTGTGAATTTTCCCGATTTCATCCCAGCCTGTAAGTCTACGATGGTCAGCTCGTCCAGATCAAACGGCTTAACCCCCTTCTCGACGCTTGTTTCGCTTTCCGTCCCCGGCTGGGTGCAAGAGGATAACCCTGCTAACGCAAACGTCGTACTGCCGGCAACCGTCATCTGTAAGAATTCCCTACGTTTCATTGTAGACCTCAATTTATTGGATATCCAATTCGTACTAATTGATGAATTGATGATACGGTTTATTTATCAACGTTAACAAAAAAGCCGCTACGGTCAAAGTCATCGCTGCAATCGCTAGTAATTGATGGGTTCGATTCTCTTTTTTCATTTCCGAAAACCCAAAAAGGACCGCAGATAAATAGCCCCCGACAAATCCGCCTCCGTGAGCAAAATTGTTGACAATGCCACCCGGCATGATGAATCCGATGATAAAGAGCACTAAAGCCCATTGACCGGTTTGCTGATAAATCGCTTTCCCAAACGTACCGCCTCTTTTTCTTCCATAATAGACTAAAGCTCCTAATAGACCAAAAATGGACCCGGAGGCGCCTATAGTAAAATAGATATTGAAATAACTCGAAACGACATATCCGAAAACGCCGGATAGAGTAAATATCAAAAAACTTCTTGAAATACCGTAGAGATCTTCAACCACCGGGCCTAACTGCCGGATCCAAAGAACGTTAAACAGAATATGCATCAGCCCGCCGTGCAAGTAAATGGCCGTAATAAGAGTCCACCAGTAGTCTCTTGACATGGCCGCCTTGCCAGTCATTCCCAATTTGATAAGAACATTGAAATCGGGGGACAAAAAACCAAAAAGAAAAAAACCTCTGCTTTGGAAAATGGCCTTGGGGGCTAATAATAAACTCAGGACAAACATGCCGATGCATACCACTGCAATGACCGGAACCAAACTCACATGGCCGCCAAACAGTTTTTTTAACACGATTCCTAAACCCCAAAGGTTCGGATTTTTTAAGCCGCAATATGGGCATACCTCGGCGTTGGCGCTGATTAGCTTTTTACAATCCGGGCAGAGGATAGCCCCGAGTTTGTTTTCTTCGCTCATTTTTTTCTGCTTGTTTAGTTAAATTCGAGAGGTGACGTTTCAACGATCTTAATACGTTCGGTTTGCTTATGAAAACTCATCCAATATAATTTGTTTTTACTCAAAACCCAGCAGCTTGTTGCAATCTCCGTTCGGCTCTGAGCTAATCGGCTGATCACCGCTTGCGGCCTCACACGAAGTATGGCTAATCGAGAACTTTCGAATCCCAACCAGAGTCGCGCTAAAAGCCAAGATATGGCAATAAAGAGAACCCCGTTTCGTTTGGATTTTGAGTTTTGAAGTGCCATGATTGGAAGATACAAAATTATCTGCGGAGATTCAAGTAGAACGACTACAGTTTGTTCCTTTCCGGAAGGGAGATATATTTATCAAGACTGTTGGTTGAGAAGTGGGCTCTCGTTCATAAAATGCTCTATTTAAGATTTCATGACTACTCTTCGCTTGACGAACAAATACGAAGCCAGCAGCACGCAATCGCTGCACGACCTTGCGATAGGTCATCGCAGGCAGGCGGCTCAAGCTTCTGTCGCCTCCACTTCAACGCCAACAGGAATTTTTATCGTGGTTTTATGGCCACGCTTTCTCAAGGCAGTACGGATTTTCGGGGGCAGAGGGTCGCCGTGTTCCAAGCATGACTCGATCTATTTACGAGCTACATCTTGCGCAATCTCGATGGTCTCAGCCACCGTACGACCTTGCGCTATCAATCCTTGCAGCTCAGCGCTTGTTGCTAAATAACCGCCCTCATCAAGCGGTCTAATCTTTATATCGATAAGAACTTCAGCCATGGTCGGAGAACTCCTGAAAAAATGTTTGGAAATTTCTTTGAGAAAAAGATACACAAAGTTTGTTAAAAAATCAACGTCGATTACATGAGATTTTCTTTTGGAGGAATATTCGTCAAGGAGCTCGGCTGTCTTGGCGATTATTTCACCTTTCTCATTTAAAGTCCAATTGGTGTACACTTCCAGCTCATCTTTCAGTCTTTCGCGATATTCCGCTGCAGATAATCTCTTGTTGATTGCATCTCTCCTCATCAGCGCGCTAATTACGGGTTTATTCAAAGGTGTGACCTCGATAAAGACATCTACGGTGCTCTGGGAATATGGCGAATATTTTTGACTATACCACTTTTTGTTGTATGCGACATACTTCTTAAGGACAGCCTCACATTCCTGGTAAGTCCAATTTTGCGGTGTTTTGGATAAGGAGTCTGGGTTCCTTTTTCAGGGAAAGCCGCTTTGCCGGAACGCAGGCAGAAAAAATGATAACTGCCAATGTAAATGAATGCAAGAATTTTATAGTCATTTTTTGGGGGAGGACGGAAAAGGTCTAGAAATTATTTTCGTAACGGCAAATACTGTACCTAAAAACCGGTAGTCGTGAGTCTGAATTTGATCTCAATCAATGTAATCAATGTAATCAACGTAATCAACACAATCAATTCTGTCAATCAAGTTAACACTAACTTCTAACTAAAAGAAACAAAAAAGCCCAACGAGCATTCCATCGGGCTTTCGATTTTGCAACGAGAAATTATTTTAAGGGCTACACTTCCCAGGTATCGCCGGACTCCAGAAGTTTTTGCAGGTCCGGTTTCCCATATTTTTCTTTCGCCCATTCGATTTGCCGTTCCAATTCATCTTCATAACACATGGTTTCGACAGAACGAAAGACGCCGATGGGAACGGGCAATTCCGGGTGATCCATCATATGGCTCAGAATGAACGCTCGTGTCATGTCTGTATCGTTTTCATCGTGTATAATCAGGTCGTCTTTGGAGTAAGCGCCGTTTTCAATAGAAACAGCCTCCGGCTTAAAACCATTGAGCCGCACTCCTTTTTCCTTTTTGCTGCCAAAAACAAGCGGTTTATCGTGCTGAAGATAGACCACATTGTCGGGTTTTGAGTTTTTTTCCGTGTACTGGCTCCAGGTGCCGTCGTTAAAGATATTACAATTTTGGAAAACCTCGACGAATGACGTGCCTTTGTGCTCGGAGGCTCTTTTCATGATCTCCTGCATGTGAGCCGGGTCGCGATCCAGTGTACGCGCTATAAAAGTGGCGCCGGCGCCGATAGCAACGCTGAGAGGATTAAATGGATGGTCAACGGAGCCAAATGGTGAGGACTTGGTCACTTTACCGAATTCCGAGGTGGGAGAGTATTGCCCCTTGGTTAAACCGTATATACGATTATTGAATAAAATGACATTGATATCGACATTTCTTCTGAGAAGGTGAATGAGATGGTTGCCGCCGATACTGAGACCGTCGCCATCGCCGGTGATCACCCAAACGGAGAGGTCAGGGTTGACGGTTTTAATGCCGGTTGCAATGGCCGGTGCGCGGCCGTGGATAGTGTGAAAACCGTAGGCATTCATATAATACGGAAAGCGACTGGAGCATCCGATACCGGATACAAACACATACTTTTCCTTAGGAATACCGAGGTTTGGCAAGGTTCGCTGTATTTGCGCTAAAATGGAATAGTCGCCACAGCCGGGACACCACCTTACCTCTTGATCCGATTCGAAGTCTTTTTTGGTTAACTTTAAAGAGAGTGGTCCGTTTGGTGAGACGACTGCGTCTGCTTTTTGATTCATTATATCCCTCCAAGGATGTCATCAATTTTGTGTTCAATTTCTGTTGAAAAGAGAGGCAGACCTTGCACCTTGTTATACCCGATCATCGGCAGCAAATACTCTGCCCTTAAAACTTTGATTAATTGTCCGGTGTTAATTTCTGGTACCAATATCTTTTTAAAATTGCGCAGAATCCCACCAAGGTCTTTGGGCAGAGGATTCAGATAGCGTAAGTGAATTCTTGAAACGGCTTGTCCTTGTTTTTGTTTTTCTTCCACAGCCGTTTTAAGAGCGCCATGAGTGCTGCCCCAGCCGATAACCAGCACATCGCCTTTTTTCTTCCCTTCTATTTGAGTTGGCGGAATATCTTCCACGATGTTTTGAACCCGTTTTGCGCGTATTTCAGTCATGTATTCATGATTGCGTGGGTCGTAACTGACGTGTCCGGTGATCGCCTCTTTTTCCAAGCCGCCGATGCGGTGTTCCAACCCGGGAGTACCCGGAAGCGCCCAAGGACGAGCTAAGGTTTTTTCGTTTCTTAAAAAAGGCGCGAAGCTTTCGGTGTCTCGGGCAAATCGTACCGGAATCTCCGGAAGCCCTTTGACGTTTGGTATCGGCCACGGTTCGGCGCCGTTGGCGATATATCCGTCTGTCAACAGAATGACCGGCGTCATATATTTAATCGCAATCCGGCATGCTTCATAAGCCATTTCAAAACAGTCGGAAGGTTTTGAAGCCGCTAACACCGGTAGGGGACAGTCTCCGTTTCTGCCGTAGAGCGCTTGCAGCAGGTCTGCTTGTTCGGTTTTCGTCGGCATGCCGGTACTTGGACCGCAACGTTGGACATTGCAAATAACCAACGGCAGCTCGACACTGATTGCCAGACCTAAGGCTTCGGATTTTAAAGCTAACCCTGGTCCGCTGGTGCCGGTAATGCCGAGGGCGCCAGCATAAGACGCTCCGATTGTCGAACAAATTGCCGCAATTTCATCCTCGGCTTGAAATGTTTTGACGCCATAATGTTTATATTTCGCTAATTCATGCAGAATATCCGATGCCGGGGTAATGGGGTAACTGCCGTAAAAGAGGGACAATCCCGACTTTTGAGAAGCCGTAATCAGCCCAAGGGCGACGGCGGCATTGCCGCTGATACTGCGGTATTTCCCCGGTTTGAGCTGAGCCGGTTTGACTTCGTAAGAGGTAGCAAATTGCTCGGTCGCCAAGCAATAAGCGTAGCCACCGTTCAGAGCACGAAGGTTGGCTTCTGCTAACTCCGGTTTTTTGGCAAATTTTCCTTTGATAAAATTGACCGCATGATCCATGGAACGATTATACAGCCAAAAGACCATTCCTAAAGCAAAGAAGTTCTTACAGCGGTCCACAACTTTATTCGAGAGTTCTAACTCCGCAAGCGCTTTGCGAGTTAGTCCGGTAATATCGACATCGAAGAGTTGGAATTTATCCAAAGAGCCGTCTTCCAAGGGATTGGATTCATAGTGGGCTAATTGCAGGTTTCGGTCTTTAAAACTCTCAGTATTGACAATCAGAATTCCGTTAGATTTGAGATTACTGAGATTTACCTTCAGTCCCGCGGGATTCATCGCGATGAGGGCGTCATACTGTTCTCCGGGTGTATGGATATCATAACTGCTGAAGTGCAATTGATAGCCGCTCACCCCGGGTAAGGTTCCCGCAGGAGCGCGAATTTCGGCAGGGAAGTCCGGAAAGATGCTAATGTCATTTCCCAATAATGCGGACGTGTTTGCCAACTCATTGCCCACAAGCTGCATCCCGTCTCCGGAGTCACCGGCAAACCGTATGGTGACGTCATTGAGAGTTTCAGTGGGTTTACTCATTGCTGTAACGACTCCATTTAGTTGTTAAACGCTTTTCTAAAATAATTAATAGTTACCATCATTACATTCATTCCGGCAAAAATAAAAAAAGGATATTTTTTTTATAAAAAGCCTTACCCTCCTTCGCGGTTTTTCGTGCCAATCCGGATAGGATGAGGAGGTAAATTGAGAATACCTTGCGGGAAAAATTCTATTAGATAATTGACAATGTTTTTGATTGAGAGCACAGCATAGGGGTGGTTTTCATCATCAACGATAGCGATATGACGATATCCCCCATCATTCATGAGCTTGAGGGCCGAGAGGACGGAGTCGGTCTTTTTCTTGCTCGCCGGATGCGGCGTCATGAAGTCATCAATTTTTGCTTGTGTAAGGTTAATATTTTTCCCGGCGATTTTCATGAGAACATCGCGTTCTGTAAAAATCCCCACTAGAACGTTTTCTTTGACGACCAGCAGACTCCCGAAGTGTCGTGCTAAAAGTTTTTCGATGCATTTCTTCACAGAGGCGCCCGTTTCAACTACCACGGCCTTTTTCAAATTGAGAGAATCAATAGGTGCTTCTAAGTCTTCATCCTTGAGAGCGATGTCTTCTCGGTCCATCAGCTCTTGCATCGTCCGGAGCTCGTCGTTAAAGTGATCGAATTCGGCTCGTTCCAATTTAATCCTCTCCTTTGGACATGTTAACTTCCAGGTTACTAATCAGATGAGCAACAATATCTTTGACTGAAATGATTCCTGTTGGGCGCCCTTGCAAATCCGTCAAGGGGACATGCCGGAACCCGCCGACGTGCATCCGGTTCATTGCATACGCAATTTCATCATCCTGAAATAAATACTCCGGGTTAGACGTCATGACTTCTTCCACTTTCACGTTGTCGATATGACAGTCGCACCCGATGACCCGGAGCAAAATATCGCGTTCTGTAATGATTCCGGTTAACTTGTCGTCCTCCACGACACAAACACATCCGATGCGATTCTCCTGCATGATTTCTATAGCCCGTAGAACGGTTTGACCGATTTGAACGGAAATTGGCTTTCGTGGATTCAAGCGTTTGATGGGCAAACGTAATGTCGTAGAATGCATAATCTCTCCTTCAGGAAAATCAGTCACAGTCTTTCAAAATAGCGAAAATATAAGTAGTTAATTTTTAAAAAGCAATGCTTTTCAAGGGTTTTTGGTCATCGGTCATTTACGGGGAAAATGTAACGCAGGCTTCCAGCCTGCAAGCATCTTGCAAGCAAGATGCCCGCATTACACACCCCTAACTGACAGGCTACGGTTTTTGGGAGAAATTAACGGGCACACGCACTAGCTAAAAGTCGGTGCCTATGGAAAAGAGGCTTTGGGGTCCGGAGACATGCGCCCAATCGGTTTTCCAGGCCATATCGTATTTTAACAGAAGTATCCCGAAGTTTATTCGCATTCCCCATCCAAAAGACATGATGGCGTCGTCAAGCTTAGGCCAGCCCCCGGATGTTTTTGTGAAGAAGTTGAATCTTGAATCCCAAGCGCTCCCAACATCCGTAAACAGGAGTCCGCGGATATTGGATAGTCTGAGCGGGAGAGGCCACCTCATATCAAAGTAGTTTACAAATGGAATCCGCAATTCAAGGTTTGTTAGGAAAAATTTCGAGCCAACTTGCTCATAGTAATCAAACCCACGAACCGGAGCGACAAAATTGGAGAAGTAAATATCGTCTAAATCCAACTCAACATCATCTCGAAAATCCAGATTGATCCAGTTGTGAACGCCGCCTAAGAAAAATTTCTGCTTTCTGCTGCCTTCGCTTAAACCTGCCGAAAGCCTCAAGGCGAACGTATAATTTCTCGAAAAGTTGAAATACTTTCTGTAATCAAATTTATAAATTCTAAAATTCAGTCCGTTTTTCCCCAATGCCGGACTCGCTTGTATGGAAATGTTGTAGCGGGTTCCGGCTTTTGGACCGGTATATTCCCAAATGGTGTTGTCCTTAATATAGGAAAGTCCAAATAGAGAAACCCGTGTGGAAAGAGTTTGGTTCTGAACCTCCTCTTCACTTAACGTTTCGTACTGGGAACGAGAAATCGTTCTCAGATTTAACCCGAACTCCAAACGACGGTAACGGTCGAACGGCCTCGACACCGATAGGTTTAACCCGAGGTTCCTGTCTTGAACAAGAAAACGACCTTTTGTGAAAAAGAGGTCGGTGTACTTAAAAATACCGATGCCGATATCCGTTTGTCGCGGCAGATAATAATAATCCACAGCAAAATCGCTGTTGCTAATATCGAGAAATATGTCCGTGTGGATATTGATTCGATGATTACCAAGCAGGTCACTGAACGAAATTATTGAGCCTCCCTGAAAGCCAAAAAACGGATCAAAGCCGGCTCCGCCCCCGAGCAGATCTAAAGAGAATCGCGTCTTGTATTTATTGATTCGATAGCGCTCGGATGAATTTTTATATTCATCCTTATCTAAAAACAGTCCTGTTTTTGGAGCAATGGCGCTTATAGGACGCCCTTTTTTAAAATCATCGCCGAAAACAAAATTACGATAGCTTTTTTCGGAGCTGTTATCTGTTTTTGAAAAACTCCGTTTAGGGCTTCTGAGCCTTGAAGCAACTGACTTGCCGGATTTTTTCGATTGCATAAAATGCGTGAGCGCAGGCTGTACATCACCAGGTTTGATGTTTTGCGGCGCTTTGATGAGAAAAATATCGAACCCCCCGCGATAGAAGCATGTAAAGGCTAAACGGCCGCCTTTCCAGGATAGGTGGTCGATTCCGGTAAGCACATTTGTGATGGGATAGGCTCTGTCATTGTTAAAGGTATTCGTTATATAGCCGGCTTGGTTTTGGGGCTCAACGTCTTCAATGGAAGCCAACACCGATAGAGCCAAGGACACATCTTTGAGATAGATATTAGAAATTCCGTTTCTGTCGGAAACAAAAGCCAGTATCGAACCGTCTGGTGACCAGACGGGCGATTTTTCCATGGCTTGGGTGTTTGTGATACGGGAGATTGCTTTGGACTCAACGTCGATAATATAAACGTCTTGCTGGTGATAGTTCAAATTTTGAATTGTTAAATTTTCCGAACCATTTAGATGATCTTCTCGATCTGAGACGAAAACGATACGGCTTGCGTCCGGCGACCAGCGAGGTTCGAGGTCGCTGAAGACGTCTTCGGTAATCTGTTGCAGCTCTTTGGTTTTAAAGCTGTAGATATAAATATCCGAAAATCCGTTGAGAGTGCCGACAAAAGCCAGACGATCTCCTTGCGGAGACCAGTCCGGAGAATAAATTCCATCCAAGTCGAATTTCAAACTTTGGATGATTTTCGAACGATTGACATCGACGATATGCAGCGCATCCTGATTTTGGCTTTTTGCAGCAAAAGCGATTTTTTCACCTCCCGGGTCCCAGGTGATTCCCGGTCGTAACCAGTGCAGCTCTTCCAGCTTCCCTGAGCGTTGACCGCTAACGAGTTTTTTCGTTTTCATGCCCTTCATGGAAGAGAAGAGATAGACGTCAAAGAAGCCTGATCTGTCCGATAAAAACGCAATTTTGTCGCCGCGCGGAGAAAGTTGACCGCTATTATTGATAAAATTTTTGTCTTTTTCATGAAAAGTCAACTGTTCTGCAAAATCTCCGGGTTCTCGACGTCCGGGAAATTCCGGCCAGTATTTCTTTTTTAAGTATGTATGCCACTGCTTGCTCAGCTCCTCAACCCCCACTCCGATACTTTGGTGCAAGCCGCGCTCAGTGCTCTTGGAATACTTGATCTTCGTTAAAAGTTCGCCCACTTTCTGTTCACCATACTTTTCGGCAATATAATTAAAAACGGACTGGCCGCCTTTGTAGGCCAAAAATGCATGAAGACGGTCTATTTTTGGGAGATAGCCGTTTATCACCGCATCCCGGATAAACATATCCGACTCCGTATCCCAGCCGCGGGATTCATATTCTGCAAGTCCTTCGATAAACCAGGGCGGCATATCAGCATGGGCAATGCCGCTTATAATGGACTGCGCATTGGGACCGAACAACATGTACAGCATGATAGCATGGGTAAGCTCATGATGCGTGACGTGTCTGAGCTGTTCATAGGAGCCTTCGTAGGGAATCACCACACGGTTCTTGAAGAATTCCGTGAAGCCGCCGACGGATTCCTCCGGAGGCCCATAATTGAGATTGGTTTGGCCAAAATCGTTGTGAGAGCGATAGAGAATGAGAACCAGCCGGTTTTTGAGCTTAAAATTCCAACTGTTTGATATGAGGACATAGGAAGACTCCGCAACATCGGCGACAAACCCGGCCACGTTCTCAGCCCCGGGATAGAAATAAACGTCAAAATGTTTCGATTGAATGAAATGCCAATCGAAGTTGTCGTATTGTACGCTGTTTTTACCGAAGATTTGTGCAAATGAAAGCACAGGCATCAAGATGCACACGATGATGATGAATTGTTGGCTTTTGGATTTCATGCTTCAATGAGTACCTCGTCAAATTCGGTTATTTTTTTGGCAAAAACGAATCCTGATAATCCTGTTAATCGCGTCTTTTTCTGAATGCTTACTGCTAGTGTTATTTCGACATTTTTTAGAATATGTTAAATTTGTGAAAAAGTCTTTAATATACAAGAAAAATATCCGGTGTAAAGGTTAAAATATCACAACATTTTCCTTTGTTGATTATTTGTTTTTTTTTGTCCATATTATTCCGGGGCCATTTGCTGGTGACGGCAAACGGACTTTACTTAATCGACAGTCTCGTTACCTGGAGGCAATTATGAATTCTACATTCACAGTTTTCAAGGCTTCGTCCATAATGTTACTGTTTATTTCAATCATGATGGCGCCAGGAAGTGTCTGTGCTCAGGAGGTACAGTTGGCGACTCCCAAACGCGACACACTTTTATCTGTTGCACGTGAATATATGCAGGCTGTCCGTTATTGCGCGCTCATTACGGTTGATAGTACTGGACAGCCTCATGTAAGGGCTATGGATCCATTTCTACCAGATGAAAACATGGTTGTTTGGTTTGGTACTAATCGGAAGAGCAGAAAGGTGCAGGAAATTCGCAAAAATCCCAGGGTAACTCTTTATTATTCAGATGATAAAGGGGCGGGTTATGTTGCTATCATCGGGACTGCTCGTCTTGTAGATGATCCGAAGGAAAAAGCTGTTCGGTGGAAGGAAGAATGGGTTGAGTTTTACAAGGATCAAAAAGAAAGCTATCTCCTTATCAAAGTCATTCCTGAAAAACTCGAAATTGTGAATTATAAACACGGTATTGTTGGCGATACGGAAACCTGGAGATCCCCTTCTGTTGAGTTTAGGGTCCATGAACCAAAGGATTGAGAAAAAACAATCTCCTGACAATCGGTAGCAGCGGAGCTACCGCTGGTGCGAAATTCTGGGTGCGGAGCTTCGCGGAAGCTTTGGTGGATATTTTGAAGATTATAGTGGCCGAAACCGCACCGCTGAGCCGCAGGCGAGATGAATTTGTTGCCGATTAACCTTCAACAGGCCCGCCGGGCCGGAATTCAAATACGGGAGTCTGAAAGAGTTGTCGATGACAACAATGTGAGAGTGTATGAATATTGAATCGTGTTACGATATCATCATCATCGGAGGGGGCATCAACGGGGCCGGAATCGCACGAGACGCCGCTGATCGGGGTTTGTCCGTGTATTTAGCTGAGAAGGAAGACTTTGCCTTCGGGACGACCTTTCGTTCGACAAAACTGATTCATGGCGGGCTGCGTTATCTCGAGCATTATGAGATCGGGCTTGTGCGCGAATCCTTGCGCGAACGCGAAATTCTTCTCAAGCACGCTTCCCACCTGGTGAAGCCGGTCAAGTTTGTCATTCCTATCTATGAAGACAATATCTATGGCTACGGCAAAGTCAAATTAGGTTTGATGGCATACGATATCCTTTCTTATGATAAGACCCTGGAAAATCATAAATCGTATTCCACTGAAGAGCTTGTCGCGCTTGAACCCAATATTCGTAAAAAGAATCTCAAGGGAGGATTTGTTTATTATGATTGTCAAGTAACCTATCCTGAGCGACTCTGTTTTGAGAATCTCATCATGGCGAAAGAAGCCGGGGCAGATATTCATAATTACACAAAAGTCACCGGTCTCATTCTTCGTGGGAAAAAAGTCACCGGAGTACGTCTTCAGGATGAATTAACAGGAGAAGGCTTCGAGATTTATGGCCGGGTTGTCATCAATGCCGCGGGTCCCTGGGTAGACGAGGTTCTGAGGCTTCGGTGTCCGGAGCCCAAAGCACGAATGGGAGGCACAAAAGGGACGCACATTTTACTGCCGCAGTTTTCGGGCGGACCTAAAAATGCGATGTATTTACCGGCGCATCAAGACGGCCGGCCTTTCTTTATCATTCCATGGCGGGATTACTACTGGGTCGGCACCACCGATCTGCGTTACGAGGGCGATTTGGATAACGTACAAGCTTCTCCTGCCGAAATCGATTACTTGCTGAATGAGATCGACTTTCTGATCCCGGGAGTTCAGGTCGAAAGCGGGCATATTCTGTACTGTTTAGCCGGCATTCGTCCTCTGCCGGTGACGGACGATGAAACCGAAGAAGCCGAGATTACCCGGCGCCACATCATTCTGGATCACGAAGAAGAGGGAATACCCGGATTGATTTCGATTATCGGAGGAAAGCTCACGACTTTTCGTAATCTTGCGGAAGAAACCATCGATTGCATCTACGAAATATTCGGCCAGACAGCCCCGATCTGCCAAACCGCCTCGATTCCAACCTGGGGCGGCGGTATGAAAAATATCAAAAAGTATATTCGTGAGAACCGGAAGAAATATAGCCGCGAGTATGGTCTCGCTGAGGAGCACATCGATTACTTGATCTCAATTTATGGCAAGAAATTCTGGCGAATTTTGGAGCTGACGAAAAAGTCTCCGGAGTTGAAGGAACGGATTTGTCCGCACAATTTGGCGATTAAAGCCCAAGTCCTCTTTGCATTACAGAGCGAAATGGTCAAGACCCTGGCCGATATCTACGTGCGGAGAACCGGAGTGGGTACCAGCGCGTGCCGCGGCTTGGACTGCGCGGCTGTGGGCGCGAAAATGATGGGAAAATATTTGGGCTGGCGCCGCAAGAGAGTCAAGCAGGAAATCAAAAACTATGAAAAGCACATCGAGAGGCTTTATGGGTGTCAATAGTGGTTTTTCAGGATTTGTTTGGGAGTCTATTTTTCTATTTTAGTGAGCTTATTTGTTTTTGGATATCATTTAAAACATCTTCGATTAAAATTTCAGTAAAAGCTTCGACTCGCTTCTCTATTCCAATATGCTTGTGGTAGGGAAGAAATAATATCTTCGTACTTTCTGAGAAAATCAAGCATTTCCCAGAATCTCGTTTCGCTTTTCCCAGATACGAAAGGCCTCTTCAGAAAACTTCCAATCCAGATAATCGTCTTCCTTTTCGAAGTTTTCTTCATTTTTCTGCTGAAGAAGCTGTTTTTCAAAAATGTCGAAACTGGTATTGTACTTGTTCATGAATCGATTAATCTCCGCCTGGTATTTGCTTATTTTCGCTAAGGTTTTAACGGTGTTCTTCATTCTGAGAGCCTCTTGGTAATTCTTTCGGAAAAATATCGTGACCGTTAATCTAAATTAATCTAATTAAGTGTCTGACCGAAAACTCAGAAATAAGCTCTAAGCCCCGTCCTCGGGGCGTCGT
>JBHHWX010000091.1:0-15131 GCA_046756745.1 bacterium
ATTCGTAACACCCGAACCCGTTGATGGGTCAATTCACAGCTAAATCGCTCAATTTATGTAAAAATACGTTCGCTGCGCTCACTGATTTTTACACTCCTGCTCGAAATCACCAGATTCCGGCTTAAACCTGTCCCCGCAATCTTTAAGCGGGGAGATTGCCGTAATGACATGAGCGGTCGAGTTTTCGTTCAAACACTGGGTAGGGGGCGGGTCTTAAATCTGCCCCCACAATGGATGTCAGCTAAACGAAAATCTTGAAACCATGAAACATTGTGCAAAATTATTCATTGCATTTTATTTGGCAAAGAGTAAATTCAAGACATATATGCTTTCTCATTGTAAATATGTCTATACGCTGCCCCGTAAAATATTTCTATTGCCACCAACTAAAAAAGGAAACAAGTCATGCAACCAATCGCTGAACTCAACCCATCGCAACGCATTCTCATGGGACCCGGTCCCAGCAACGTGCATCCGCGGGTATACCGGGCGCTGTCGACGCCTCTGCTCGGCCACCTGGATCCGGAATTTTTGACCATTATGAATGAAATTCAGGATCTGCTGCGGTTTGTTTTTCAAACGCAAAATAAATTCACCATCGCCGTTAGCGGCACGGGAAGCGCCGGCATGGAAGCGGCGTTTGTCAACGCCATCGAACCAGGCGATACGGTTATCATCGGCGTCAACGGGGTGTTCGGTCGCCGCATGGCCGATGTCGCGTCTCGCTGCGGCAGCAACGTCATCCCACTCGAAGCGCCCTGGGGCGAAATCATCGATGTGCAGCGAGTCGCAGATGCGTTGAAACAAGCCGGAAAAGTGAAGGCCGTAGCGTTGGTACACGCCGAGACTTCAACCGGCGCGTTGCAGCCTTTGGCACAAGTCGGGGCTTTGTGCAAGCAATACGGTGCGCTGTTCATCGTGGACGCGGTCACGTCGCTAGGGGGCTTGCCGGTCAAAGTCGACGAGTGGAACATCGACGTCTGCTACAGCGGCACGCAGAAATGTCTGAGCTGTCCGCCCGGCTTGGCGCCTTTGACGTTGAGCGAAGCCGCCCTAAAAACCGTGCAAACGCGCAAGACAAAGGTGCAAAGCTGGTATTTGGATTTGACCATGATCGCCAATTACTGGCAGGAAGGCAGCCGCGCCTACCATCACACGGCGCCCATCAGTATGAATTACGCGCTGCGGGAAGCGCTGCGGCTGGTACAAGAAGAAGGGCTGGCGCCGCGATTCGAGCGACACCGGCGGAACAGCTCCGCTCTCATTCAGGGTTTACAAAAACTCGGTTTGCAGCCGTTCGTGGAGGAAAGCTGTCGCTTACCGACGCTGAATTCGATCACAGTGCCACCGGAAATTCACGAAGCCAAAGCCAGGGGCACGCTTTTAAACGAGTACAACATCGAAATCGGGGGCGGCCTGGGGGATTTGGCCGGGAAGGTTTGGCGTATCGGACTGATGGGAGAATCTTCCACAAAAGCCAATGTGGTTTATTTGCTTGCGGCCCTTGAGGAGATCACAAAGTAATGTCATACCGTATCCTTGATCTTTAGAAAAGTGTGCACTTTTTCAGTCGGCGCCTGACCGATGCAAGACTTGGGTGATAAAAGGTAGTGTCAAATGTTCTATGACGGGTAAAAAATTAGAAAAGCAATGAAAGATACCGCTGAAATTCTTTGCCCCTACTGCGGCCAACCTAACGAAATTTATATCGATTTCTCAGGCGGCCAGCATCAAAAGTACGTTGAAGACTGTCAAGTTTGTTGCCGGCCTTTTGAGCTGCAGGTCACGTTAACACAACGCGAACCGATTGTTGTTGTGAAACCAAGCAATGAGTGAGAAAGGTCAAAAAAGATGGGTAAACAGCTCGTGATGTTACGACTCTTATTAACGCTGGTTGTTTTTGCTGCGATTGTCGTTGTTTGGCTCGCGCCGGCAGAACGCTCGCTCGGTCATGGTATGAAAACCGTGTATATTCATGTGACTTTTATTTGGGCGGGGATGCTCGGATTTGTTGCCGCCGGTTTTGTCGGGTTGCTCGCGATTTTTAAGCCGCGGCCCGAGTTAATGTTGTGGTTAAAAAACATAAGCTGGGTAGCGTTCGGATGGTTTGCCGCCGGGACGGCCACCAGTGTTTTAGCGGCTAAAGTCAACTGGGGCGCCATGAATTGGGGGGAACCACGCTTGCAATCCTCGTTACAATTTTTAGCCGTAGCCTTGCTCGTACTCACGATCTATGGTTTTCTCAAAAACGACCGCGTCGGCGGTGGTTTGTCAACGCTGTTAGCGTTTTTTATGATGTGGCAGATTCTCGGGGCACCTCTGGTGCTGCACCCGGACAGTCCGATTCGCCTCTCTGACTCTTCGGCTATCCAGATGACTTTCCTGACGATGTTTATGCTCAATTGTCTCGGCGTCGCCTTGATCGTGGCGATGGTCCACTCAAAAAACACAGAAAAACAATGACGGAACTGCTCAAAGATTATCCGGTTCGCATCGAAATTCCGGTCGCGTGGGGAGAAATGGACGCCTTTTCACACGTCAATAACATCGTCTACTTTCGGTATTTCGAGAGCGTGCGGATTGCGTATTTTGACAAACTTCGCTATCTTGACTTAATGCACGAGAGCGGTCTGGGACCCATTCTCGCCTCGACGCAATGCACCTTTAAATTTCCGTTGTCTTATCCGGATAACGTCTCTGCCGGCGCGAAAGTGACCGATATCGAATCCGACCGCTTTGTGATGGAGTACCGTCTGGTGAGTCAACGACATCAAAAAATCGCCGCCGAAGGACAGGGACTGGTGGTTTCATTCAATTATCGCGACAACCGAAAAGCGCCTCTTCCTGAAGAGATCAAGCGGCGTATCCGGGAGTTGGAGAACACGTAAAGGGCTGTCGCATTTCGGGGTGCCGCTTCGTTTTGATCTAATATGCTCGCTGACCCGTCCTCGGGTCAGCACCTGCTCATTATGACGCGCCGGGGACGGCGCTCGGAGCGAAAGAATACGTAATCGTATCTGTGAAACAATGTACTTAGCGACAGCCCCGCACAACAAATGACGTTTCTGAAAAAGAACAAGTAAACAGGAAACAATGATGAACATGCGTAGAATGATACCGCTCCTTTTTTTATGGATTCTCCCAAATTTTGGCACAGCCCAAACCACACTCGACGCTAAGGAAATCTTGCTGAAAGCGGTACAAGCGTCCGGTGGTTTGGATAAACTTAAAGCCGTCGAAAATTTCAGTATTAAGACGCAAAATGTAATTTTTCAGCCGAGCAGAAAAACCGAGCTCACCATCACTGAAATCGCGGAGCTGCCTGATAAGAGCAAACAGATATGGCAGCTCGAACAGGGTCAACGCATTCAAGTGCTGAACGGCGGGCAAAGCTGGAAACAAATGGGCAAGGAAATATCCGATTTGACCAAGGCCGAAAAACGGGAAATGCAGAAGGGGCTGATCAGAACAACGATCAACGTTTTTAAGGAAAGCGACAGCAGCTCTTTCAGTGTGGAATATGTCGGCAAAGAATCGCTGGCCGGGGAATCCAGTTATGTTTTACTGTTCACCCATGAAAGCGGCGATTTTTTTAGGATGTATATCGACACGCACAATTTCTTCGTCACCAAGAAAACGTATCAAGGCGCCCCAGAGGTCGGACTGGCGTTCTTGGAAGAAATCTATTCCGACTACCGGAAAGTCGAGGGAATTGCGATTCCGTTTCACACGGAAGTGCGTGCCAATGGCCGTAAATTTATCGAAACCGATGTTGTCGAAGCGAAATTTAATATCGACCTGAAGGACGATTTTTTCTTTCGCCGGTAAATGTGCGATTAAAAACCCCTTAGCGAAGGCGTCTCGCCGAGCCAAGCAGGGTCTCACCTTCGGCCAGGAGGCCTTCGGGAAGAGATAGTCGTTTTCGCTTAATTTATTCATTAAGTACTGCTTTTCACAAATGTCACAAAAACGATTCGGTAATATGTATGCACGGCGGCGATCTTATAGCGGAGGTTCTTAAAGCTCAGGGCGTGAAGTTTCTCTTTACACTCTGCGGCGGACACATTTCTCCCATTCTCAGCGGCAGCAAACAACGCGGCATCCGCGTGATCGATGTGCGGCACGAAGTGACCGCCGTGTTCGCTGCAGACACCGTGGCGCGGCTTACCGGGGTTCCTGGAGTCGCTGCGGTCACAGCCGGCCCAGGGGCAACGAACACGATTACGTCTGTGAAGAACGCCCAACTAGCACAGTCGCCTTTGGTTTTGTTAGGCGGGGCTGCGGCCACCGCACTTAAGGGCCGGGGCGCCTTGCAAGACGTGGACCAGATAGCGCTGTTTCAGCCGCATGTGAAATGGGCCAAAGCTGTAAAAAGAGTTTGCGACCTGGCGCCGGTCCTGGAACGCGCTTTCCGGATCGCGTTGAGCGGCGTGCCCGGACCGGTTTTTGTGGAGTGCCCTATCGACCTGCTTTACGAGGAATCGCTGGTACGGGAGCTCTACGGCATGAAGTCAGAAACCGGGCGCACGCTTGCTGAGCGTGCATTACAAGTATACCTGAATCGACATGTGAACCGGTTGTTTGCAGGCGCCGCAGATGTGCACATCGCTCCGGGCGTCAGCGTTTCCCATCCCCCTCCAGATAAAGCGAAAATCCGGCGTGTTGCCAAAAAACTGCGCCAGGCGGAACGACCCGTTTTGCTGGTCGGCAGTCAGAGCATGCTCGACGTAGACAACGCCACAGCCTTGGCTTCGGTTGTGGAAAGTTTGGGCATTCCGGTGTATCTCTCGGGCATGGCCCGCGGGTTGCTGGGTCGAGACCATCCCTTGCATTTGCGTCACCAAAGACGAGCTGCGCTCAAAGAAGCCGACTTCGTGATTCTCGCCGGCGTACCGTGCGACTTCCGCCTGAACTACGGTCGCCACATTCGCCGCAGCACCTTTCTGGTCTCTGCCAATCGCAGTAAACGAGACCTCACATTAAACCGGCGTCCCAATCTCGGCGTCCTCAGCGACCCTGGTCGTTTCTTGTTATCGTTAGCGGAAGTGATGCCGGAAGTCCGTCCTGGCTGGATGAATTGGAAGGAGAAATTACAGCAACGCGACGCCGGGCGCGAAGAAGAAATTCTGCGGAAATCGGCTGAAACCAACGAGTCGATCAATCCGCTCAAACTGTGTTCTGATATCGATGCTGCTCTGGCAGAGGAGTGCATATTGGTGGCCGATGGCGGGGATTTCGTGGCCACGGCTTCGTACATCGTCCGGCCACCCGGGCCGCTGACCTGGCTCGACCCGGGGGTCTTCGGCACGCTGGGAGTGGGCGCCGGCTTCGCTCTGGGGGCCAAGCTCTGCCGGCCCGAATCCGAGGTCTGGATCTTGTACGGCGACGGATCCGTCGGCTACAGCCTGATGGAATTCGATACCTTCGTGCGGCATGACATCCCGGTGTTGGCAGTGGTCGGCAACGACGCCTGCTGGTCGCAAATCGCCCGCGAACAAGTGGAAATCCTGAAAGATGACGTGGGCACGGTCTTACGCTACACAGACTACCATTTAGCTACCGAAGCATACGGCGGAAAAGGTTATCTGCTGACGCAGCCGTCTCAGATCGAGAATGTCCTGCAGCAGGCCAAAAAAGATGTGGCCGCCGGGCGCCCGGTTTTGATCAATGCACATATCGAAAAAACGGACTTTAGGAAGGGGTCGATTTCGATGTAGTTGCTTCAGATGTGGGTTGTATGGGTTTATCTTTGGTCGCGCTATTGAGAAAAGTCACTTCATCCGTGCTATAACATCCCCTTAGCCCTCTTCAAAGCTTATCGTTATCCACGTCTTTCGATGAAGCTGGCTGCCCCCCGCCACGAATTAAAATTCGTGGCTCATAGCAATAGAAATCTTCATATCATTTTCTAAACTCATTTTATCCGTGTTCAATCCGTGCGAATCCGTGGCTGATTTTTCTCAAATATTTACTATAGAATGGTACTCATTATCTTTGGTTTGCACCATTGAGAAAGTCACTTCATCTGTGCTATAACATCCCCCTAAATCCCCTTCAAAGGGGGACTTTCTGTTCATCGTACTCGCCGCACCGGAAACGGAAAAACCGGCACACTCTCATGACCTGCCTGGTCAACCGATTGCACCGCAAAGATGTAGTTATCTTTCGAGTAAGGCAGGGTCGCCTCGGTGACGTTGCCGACGTAAAATTTTCTCTGCCAATAGGGGCTGATAGTCTCTCGCATGAGCACATAGTAACCGTTCGGAGAAGGACCGGAAGGTTGTTTCCAGCGCAAGGTCGTGTCGTTGGCTAACCCTCTGACAACGATGCCGACGGAATCGGGCGCCGGCGGGGCGAACGCGAGATTGGCCAGCACCGCCAGATTGAGCTTTGCCACTTTCGTTACATATTGATAATCCACGAATTCCGGCAGGTCGCCATACTGCACCCCGTTTTCAACCCGCACGTCCTGATGCTGGTGCGGGAAGTTTTCGTTCATCTCCGAGAAGCGCACAGCGGTGTATCCGAGCCGGCTGAACGGGGTGTGGTCGCCGCCGCGCAGAAAGCGGTCGCGGCGGTAAATCATCACCACCTGCATTTGATCGACATAGCGTTCCCCCACATCCTTGATGTAGCGTGCGAGCTGGCGAGCCGGGCCGTCGTTTTCCCCGCCGATGCTGCGTCTGGTACGCGCCCGTCTCCCGTCCTCGTTCGCCGGCGTCCCTTCACTGAACACGCGCAGACGTGAATTATCGAACAAATTGGTGCCGCTCGAGCGCGTGTTGCCCACGATGTCGTTGGTAATCATGGCAATGACGTTCCAATTTTCATCCTTTGCCCGTTGCGCCAAATGACTCGAGCCGAACAAACCTTGCTCCTCCCCTGGAACCGCTGCGAAAATGATCGTCGCCGGAAACGTTCGTGTGCTCATAACCCGAGCCAATTCCATGGTCACGGCGGTACCGCTAGCGTCGTCGTTTGCACCGGGCGCAAAACTCGTGGAGTCGTTGCCGGAGCTGGCGCGTGAATCGTAATGACCGCTGACGATGAGAACGCGGTCATCGTTGCGGGCAGTACCTTTTAATGTCGCAAGGACGTTTTTCATGCGCACCCGGTACGGGATACGCCGCCGGTTTGGTTTGACGTCGAATGCATCAAATTCCACGATTAGACGGCCGGCGGCGTCTCGAGCATAGCGCTCAAATTCCGATTTGATCCACCTGCGAGCCGCCCCGATGCCGCGGCTTTCGCTGACAGTATCGCTCAAAGAATGCCGGGTGTGAAAGCTGACCAGTTTCTCGATGATAGCTTGGATGTGTTCATGAGATATTTCATTGAGCATCTCTGTGATAACCGGGTCGCGCTGAATCAAAACCGTCTGCGCCGGGCTCTGAGCCGTGAAGGTCAGGACGATCATGAGTGGGATAATGTAGATTGTGCGCATATCTTCCTCGTTTTTAGTTGATGGGAATAAACGTACACATTAAATTTTTCGCAATCAACTAATTTGTAGTGGCTAACGAACCGGCGAGTGCAACATGAGTGAGAAAAAGCTTTTTACGCTGGGCATTGAAGAGGTATTTCAAATTGTGGATCCGGACACGCGCGAGCTAAGGCGCATATTCATCAAATGCTTCGGGACAGGAAAAGCAACGACCCCTTGAGCGATCTCATATCCAAAGCCATGTTCTTCTAAAAATTCAACGGCCTGTTTTAGCGGAATCTTGAGACTGGGCTGCACAATACCTCCTCCATTTTTCGAACTTTTTGATCATGGAGTAGTATTCATCCAGATCCCGAAGCTTGAGTTTCCTCTGGGCTTCACTTTGTTGTGGACTCAATTCAATACAAAATTTCCACATATCGGTATATTGCCGCCACCCTCCTTCCGGGGTGAGCTTACCTGCGTTGCGAACACGGTGCATCAGTTCCGCTTCGTTCCAGTTACGGTATTGCTCGAAAGCTTGACGATAGAGTTCTTTATCTATGGACATGCCACCTTTTCGCAGTGCTGCCTGCGAAAAGGCCTAAAATCAGTGATAAACCCTAACCACGTAATGCCGCAGCAAATAGTTGTAGACGAAACCGGTCATGGTACCGAGGACAAAGCCTGTAGCAAAACTCCAGATCAAGCCAATGATAATCCCATAGACGGTTGCCAACGTGAACCCGGGGAAGACGTCGACAAAGAATTCCATGCCTGGTGGATCATGAGCGAGGGAAATGATCACCATAAACAAGAAAAAAACAAACGCTGCTATCCCAAAAGCGACGCCAAGATCAAATGGGTAAAAACGACACGGTTCGGCTGGTAGAAAGATCTCCCGCTGATCCTCGATATCAGCCGGTCCTGGCGGATGTCCTGTAGAACCTCCTAAGTGTGGCATGTTAACCTCCTAATCTGCTTAGTTCAAGCAAATTTATTTGTTCAAATCCATTGTTGTGAACTTCAAAAACCGACCAAAAATATGGAATGGGATAATCGATCTCTTTCGTCAACTGCGCAATTAAGTGACGCTTAGCAAGGTGCGTCGCGACCATAGGGCTTTCATTGTTGGCAATGAGAGTAAAGAATTGTCTAATAAAAATTGAGGAATAATCGTCGGCATTTTTCCATAGGGTTGCCACCACGGTCGGTACCTGCTGCAATGAGAAGATTCGTACCATGTTCAAAGGGCCCTCGCCAAGTGCGATCTTCCCCTTTGCTGTTTCGCAAGCGTTGAGAACAACCAGCTCTGTTTGGGGAAATCCGAGTTGAAGCAATCGCCGCGCATAAATCGGAACAGGCATATAGTGACCATTTGCCGGTAAACTCTGATTAAGCTGAAGATGCGAGTTCATCGGGTTCTGCTCATCGGCTATCGCATGGACCGAAAGATAAACGGTACTCCCGCCGTTTTGCAGGTGCTTCCGCAAGCTGTCATAAGAAGCTGACTCTCTCTCCAAGATCGTCAAGTTTTGAAAATGTTTTGTTATCAGACGTTTCTCAGAAGAAAAGCTCGCGAAATCACCGCCGACCATCAAGAACTGTTTTTGCTTCGGAAGCCCGTCAGCAATTTGAAGGCGTTGGTTTTCGCACAGCGTGGATAGACTGGGCGCCTTAGCCCAAATGTACTTTTGGTCAAAAAAGTTCCCCTTACCATCTACTAAAGCTCCAAACGGAACCTTGTGGAGCGCCGCGTCCGGAACGATGTAGACTTTCTTCCCGGGGTCGAGCATCGCTTCGATTGGTTGAACGATGACTTCGTAGAGTTGGCGGCCTAAACGGTGATTTTCAGCATAGACTTCCTGTGCATTGCTTTCAAAGCGCTCCTGAAGCCTCCGTTGGTCCGTGGCGCCCAGGCTCTTGAGAAACCGGTCGATTCCTCCGGATAAGGAATCTGCATGGATAGCTCTTTGCGTAGAAGTAACAGCATCAGCGTTGATGAGCCAAATGAAGAGCTCTTCGGCAGTAACTCTATATGCCATGACTTGCGCATTTTCAGGTAGGGTTGACAGAAGGCTTTCGAAGTGCGCGAGTGAGCTCGCAGCCCAGGCTTCCTGCTCCACGTAGTTTCCAGCAGTGGTATGCCAAGCGTCCCGCAGAGCGCGAGCCTTGGCCAGGTCTGAGTACCATAATGCTTCATTCCGCTTATCAAGCAGATACGACAGCAGGACAGCCTGGTCAAAGACCTCTTGAGTTGTTGCAAAGAAGCTGACCTTTAATGTATCCACGCTGATCCCCTTCCTTACTTTTTCGATCGTCTCGATCGCCTCTTGAATGTAGGCATACGCGTCTTGATGGTGCGAGAGATCTTGCTCGGATACCGAAAGCCAGTATAAAGCTTCAACCAGAAGGTCGGGTTCATCGATGGAGCGGGCCAGTTTTAATGCGCGTCCAAAAAACTGCCCGGCGTCTGCTGGCAGTGAGTCCAGTTTCGTTCGGCCGATCCCTATCTGTGCGGCAATTTGAATGTGTTGCATGCCGAGCCTTTGGGCGAGAGAGTCTGCCTCAGAAAAAACTATCCCCGCCTGGGCCAAATTCTGTTTTCTCAGGTGAGTGTCTCCAATACTAAGCAGAAGTATCGCGAGAGGGTACTCGCTGTCCTGAAACTGAGCCACTTCGAGCGCCTGCTCGTACGTTGCAATGGCAGTATCGATGCTGTCCATATTTGAATAGACTTGCCCAAGGATCTTTAACAGACTCGAAGAAGATTCTTCTTTTGGGAGCACTTGCAATCCTTCCTTAGCCCGATTTAGCGCACTTTCGTACTCACCAATTGTATTCTCGAGGATGGCCAAGTTCTCAAGCACCGCGGCTTCATTGTGGGTATGACCGGCATGACGAAAGAATTCAAGCGCAGAATAGAAATGCTCTTTTGCTTTATCGTACTCTCCCCGGTCCAAATGTATTTTACCCTGTAAAAGCCAGGCAACACCAAGATACAATTTTTCTTCATCAATCTCTGTCAGTTTTTGCAGGGCACGTTCCGAGCTTTCGAAATCTCCATTGAAGTAAAACTTGTGCGCGAGCGAATAGTAGCTTCCGGCCACAACCTGGAGATAGCCGATGCTTCGGCTGATATTTGTCGCCATCTCGAGTCTTTGCGATGCAGCCTGCGCTTCTCCGAGGACACTTTGAGCATTGGCTGTTTGAAGCAAGGCCTCCGCTAACCGGCGCTTGTAACCCACGTTCTCAGCCTTTTCAATCAGCTCCTCTCCTAACTCAACCCCTCTGCGGTTTTGGCCAGCATCATAAATGGTTAACCATTGAAGAACAATCAAGACGTCGACAAGCAGCTTATCATCGTCGGCTTTGTGAGCCAACTTGCGTGCTCGTTCAAAATGCTGGCGAGCCGTTTGATAGTCGCCGGCGTTGAATTCTTCCTTGGACTGCGCATAAGCTATGCTAGCCCTGGCCCGGTGTTTCAGGTGACCCCCATCTAAGCGTTTTATGTTTTGCACGAGTTGGATGAGAAAAGAATCGTCGACGGCTTCAATTAGTGTCGATCCGATGTCTAAGGCGGTATCGAGTTTTGCGTCCGCTGCTTCAGTCACACCCTGAGCGGCGAGTATCGTGCCTTGCTCCGCTAACCGGAGCCCGATGTTTTGCAACGGCCAATAGTGGTCGCGCACCCAGGTCTGAAAGCTTTCAGCTTCTTGTTTGCGGAGCACGTGCCATTCTGCCAAAGTCGCATACTTCTGGTTGTTAAGACGGTATACTTTGAGGTCGTCAAGTGAAACGCTGCTCATATCAAAATCGTTCGAGGTCGTCCACCAGATGAAAGCTGTGGAGAGTAAAAGGCCCCCCACGACAGTAGCCAAGACGATTCGTTTTAATGACTTAGTTAACCTCATTTTCATTGCCCCTGTAATGCAACTCAACTCACTTTTCAGTTATGCGTTTGGGTTTGAGTTCTTCATATAAAGTACTGTCGCCTGTTGCTTCAATGAGCCGGAAAGCCATTTGCCCTGCCAGGATATACCGTTCCATCGCCTTGCGGTCACCGTTTTCTCGCTTAGACCAATCTTCTCCTTGTTTAATCATGATCCTACCCGCAGCAATAAGCTCGTCTTGTTTACGGACGATGAAGGAATGAAGCGCGTCATTCTTTCCAGAATTCGCGAGGTCGTACCATTGGTTAATGATTTTCACGTCGTTATCAGTCAAAGCATTATCATTTGATTCTTTTGGTGGAACGAGCTTGTCGGCGACGCCACCTGAGTAATTTTTAGGTGAAACAGCCACGATAATGAGCAATGCAACGATTACAAACGCCGTTCCGAAGCGGGCCAGGCGCGAAAATTGTCGCCTGCCTGCGGGTTTGGGTTTAGGCTGTTTTTGCGGGTTTGCGATTCCTTCAGTTTTGACGCGATTGGTTTCCACTTCATCTCCTATCTTCCGTTTTTTTCGAAGGCTTGGCAGGGTCACTGGGGATACGCGCATAAAAAGATTACTATTTGCCATTCGAGCGTTAGCGAGCGCCCTGGCCTTTCTGTTCTCGAGCCACTCCTCATGAATGATATCAAAAGTGGACATGTAACGAGTCTTGACTTCAGACAGGACGTCGCTGACCAGAGCCAGCGCTCTTAAGGCCTGAGCTTGATCACCATTCGGTGCGCATTCGTCATCATCTTGCTTACCCCTGATATCACTGTTGGAGTCTTTGAATTCGGTACGGTTTAAGCGATTAAAGGGCGGCAGGGAACAGAGATGTTGATAGGGACGGCAGATTCTCTCACCGTTTTGGCTAATCAACCCCTTTCCATAAGGCCAATGAAAGGGGAGATTTTGCTCTAAAACCAAACGAACCATGTACCGGTAATTGACCAACCCTTCATAAGCATCCAGGATTTCTACTGTCAGCGGCTGATGTTGAACGGTTTCACTTTCAAAACTATGGTGTATAAGCAGGAGTTCACGCAGCTCGGGATCAAGTTTTTGCATCGTTTTCCTCCTATCGTTTTGTGTCAGAATTTCGCCTCAAGACGCCGGATGAAAAATTTTTCGATCAATTTGTCAAAGGCGTGCTCATCGTAGGAAAGATCCATCGTACAGGGTATGGAAGCATCCGCTCGAGCGGGCACAAACGATTCCCACTCCTGCGGTTGTTGACGGTACTGGTCTGTTAAGTAAAACCTTCTGCTGCCATTGTCCACATACTCTACGAAATCGTGAGGCCGGCCGCCTAACGGCAGGTCACCCTCGAAATCATCCACAGGGATAAGGTGACGTTTGTTGATCACGAGCATCCCTTCTGGATCAAAGCCAAGTTCGTCGTTGTACTCGTCGACCACCAGGCCGTTATCGGTAGAAGATGCGGCATGTGCAAATTCATGGATAGCCGCCTTCTCGCGCATCTCCCAGGCCGAGTACGCAACGATACCGGGACAGAGAACCTCGGGGTTGTAGAGACCTTCTTTGACATCTGGCTCACGTTTCGTACCGTTGGTAATGAACTGAAAATCTGACTGGTCGGTCTTAGAGAACTTAAAAGCTCTTTCAATAGTATAGCGAGCAGAGGATCGCGTGTTCGTTTCGGATGCTGTGACCGCATAGACCACGTCCACCTGGCCTAGAGGAGTCTCGTCGTCCAAGTCATCTTTGTGACTTAACCCATATTTTTTGAGGAAGTTCACCAACCTATTGTCGTCACCGACTTCCCAATCGCCTCCTCTCTCTACTCGCCGGATGTTGCCCTGTATCGGCTCGATGGTCGTACTCGCCGGCTCTTCGAAACAGAGCGCTCTCTCATTCTTGTCTAAGGTGTCTTTGTCCACATTGGGATCGAAGAGGACCAGAAACCGCATCCTCTTCATTCGTGGGCCGACGACGTTTTTGTCTTTTCGAAGACTGTCGATGATACAGGCAACCCTCAAGCGAAACAGGTCCGGCTCGGAAAGAATGGGATCTCGCCTCCAGTCGCGACCCGCCGGCTGGTTGGGTCCGCTGTTGGGCTTACAAAACTCCGATTCTATGAATTGATTGGCTACGATGAGCACCGTATAAGCATTGGTCTTCTCAGAGGTCGTTTCAGCGTCTGGGTTTCCTTTTTCAAAAAGTCGCATCACCTTCCCGGTCATGATCTTACCGTTGAGTTTGATGTCACAGATTCGAGCAGGCCGGAGTCTGTTATACACCGTCGACATGAGCAAGCCGAACATGAAACCATAAAAGAATCCGAACGTAAGGCCAAGGCCTAAATTGATGATGACATCAAAAGACTCCGGCGATGGTGGAATGTCGTAGCCGGGGATCAGCATTTCGTACAGATCTGTAATCAAGCGCGCCTTGCCGTTCATCGACATCAAGGTAAAGAGACCGGCGAGAAGGGCCCAGATGAGCCCGATCACAATGCTGAGCTGGTATCCACCTAACCTCGGACGTCTCGCAGGGAAGAACAATGCGCTCCGGGAGTCTTTTTGTTCCTCTCTGTCAGGCACCAACAATTGGTAGTTTAGGTAATCCATTGCCTTTCCTCCCATGGCTATTTAAAGGTATCTCAGTGGGGTCTGATCTCTGAAAGTTTTTCGCGGACAATATCTGCCCAATCCGACTCACTATCGATTTCCTCCAGGTACGCTTGCCAGGCTTCCTTGGCTTCATCAAGTCGGCCGCTTTGTTCTAAAACAAGCGCACGATTATAAGCCGCTGTGGCATAAGCCGGGTTAATGTGCAACGCCTTTTCAAACGCTTCCAAGGCGGATGCGATATCTGGATTTTTAGCCGTATCCACTTTAGCAACTGACTTGGCGTCCACGAGCCCCTTGATATTCCAGGCTTCAAAGTCTTTGGGGTCCGACTGCAAGACAAGTTGGATCAAGCTGTCTGCGACAATCAAGTTACCTGTAAAATACGAATACATTGCGAGTCCTTTACGGGCTGCTGAGTTGTCCTTTTTCCACCTTAAGGCCGCCTCGAATCTGTGCTGTGCCGTGTCCAATTGCACAAGACTATGCGTGCCAGCAAAAATGCTGTACTGAAAACTTGCAGCAGGTCGAAGCTCGTTTTTCGAAATGCTCTGCGTCCTTACTATTAAAGCGATACCAAATTCAGCATGCTTTGAAGCGATAAGGTTTCTTAGGGGCGCTTGACCAACGAGAACTATCAAGAGAAGCATAGCTACGGCCAATCCATAACCTGGGCGCGATATAAGCGCTCGACCTATTACTGCCATCCATTCTATGATGCTAAAGCGAGGTCTTTCAGCCTCCTTCGTTAATTCTACACCTTCAGAAGGTATTGCAGGCGCCAGCTCTAAAACCTTCTCCGTAATAGAAATCCCCTCATACGCCCCCAATTCATTTGTTACATCCTCGGGAAGGAGTTGCAAAGACTCCTCAAACATCACCCCCAAATAATCAAAACACCGTGAACATGATTCTAAATGCTTCAGAAAATTGGCCGCATCTTGCGCCGGCAAACTCCGTTCATAAATTTTCGCCGCCAGATCCGAGATCTCAAATCTTGAATAATGCGCGATTTCTGCCTCAGCCGCGTTCGCTTCTTTTATTTCGACGGCATCGTTTATGAACTCGACAAATTCACTGCATCTGCTGCATGATGACAGATGCTCCTTTATTGCAGAATGCTCATGGATAAAATCCTGGTTCCGAATTAAAGCATTCAGAGTTTCATGTGAGAGGTGTGA